>DAIQNQ010000005.1:0-1306 GCA_036788275.1 Thermonemataceae bacterium | reverse complement strand
GCCTAAAGCTTTCTAAAGCCATTTTTAAATTTAAAAATAAAAAACATGAAGATTGTGTGAGCCTTTTCGCGCCAAGACCTTGTATTAGCTTATAAATATCATAACCAACCTTTCTTAACTAATTGAGTATGAAAAAAATTGCATTTTGTTTGTCATTCTTGTGCGGCCTATTGGCATTTCAGGCACAAGCGCAGTTCAGTGTAGGGGCTACCATCGGCCCGCAAATTCCTTTGGGTTCCTTTGGTGATGTCTCTGGCGTAGGTTTCGGCTTCAATCTCCAAGGTAAATATGCCATCAACGAGCAGCTCAATGCGGGTCTGAATATTGGCTTCAATCGCTTTGGCTCATCAGATTCCGACATAGATGTTTCTACCAGCATCACGCCTATTACCGGATTGATAGAGTATGTGTTTGCCTCAAGCGGGAGCATCAAGCCTTATGTAAGTGCCGATTTGGGGATCTACTCTATTCGTAGCCGTGTGAATGTTGATTTTGGCTTTGGCTCTAATTCTATAAGTGCTTCTCGCTCTTTCTTTGGCTTGGCACCTGCCGCAGGAGTACTTTATGGGCTGAACGATGCCTTCTCGCTGAATGGGGGGCTGAAGCTACATGCAATTTTCAGCGAAGGAGAGTCCACTTCTTTTCTGGGCATCAATGTAGGTGTGATTTACCGCATCAACTAATCATTTTTCTCTCATTTTAATTTATTTACATCCATGAAGAATATCTTTTTATCAATCGCCTTATTGTGTGCTGTGGCCTTCCAAGCGCAGGCGCAAATCAGCAAGGGGACACTTCAAGCAGGTGGCTCACTGAACTACCAAACAGGCAATAGTGAGTTTAGCTTCGGTGGGATAGAAATTCCCTTGGCGGGTTTTGGCGATGTATCGGCCTTTGCTATTACGCCACGTGTGGGTTATTTTATACAAGACAATTTGGCCATTGGTGGGCGCTTGGCCTTTGCCCGTGCCAGCCAAGACGGCAGCGTGAGTGCCACGGCTACGGGCTTTGCCTTTGCACCTTATGCCCGCTACTATTGGGGCTTGAGCGAAAAGTTTTATATTTTTGGCGAGGCTTTGGTAAACTTCGGCAGTATCAACCTAAAGGTCGAAGACAATGATGCCGGAAATTTTGGGCTTTTTCAGATAGGTGTAAATCCGGGAGCTACCTATTTCTTGCACGAGAAAATCAGTGTGGAGTTTTTGGTAAACATGGTTACATACAGCAGCTTTAAGCCTGAAGATGCCGATGCACAAACTTCGCTCAATATTGGTCCTATATTCGAGGCCATTCCTACTTTTGCAGT
>DAIQNQ010000004.1:50929-55904 GCA_036788275.1 Thermonemataceae bacterium | reverse complement strand
AAAAGCCTCAAGATTTTAGAAATCTTGAGGCTTTTTTTGATGATAATTCATTTTACTTAAACTTCAGCTTGTGCTTCAAGTTTTTGTAGGCTTTCAAGTCCACCTCTACGGCACCCACCAGCATATCGGCTTGGATTTTTATGGGAATGCGGTTGGCATCGTCCGATACAAATACCTTTACGGGATGCTTGCCTCTGAAAAGCTGGTTTTCGGGCATAATGGGCGAGAGCACGTAGGTATCTATCTTGCCAAACTTGGTTTTTAGTTCTTGTTTGCCCAGAAACATTATCTCCAGATTATATACATCGGCCTCCAAAATGCCCGGCACCTTGATAATATCGTTCTCACGATAATTCTCAAAATTGAGTGTACGGATAAAGAAAAAGCCACTCACCATATCTTGTACATTAGCGGGTATTTTTACGTTGCGTGTACCCCTTTCATCGCTTATCTGTGCCATCAGCTCCGTCGGCTTGAAGAGCGTAGTTTCTTCCTTGCGGTAGTTGCCCTCTTGGATATTGCGATAGAAGCGATGTGTAATAATGGCAGAGGTGTCCACATAAGAGCGCCAAAAATCGCGTATGCGTGTGATAGCCTCCAAAGTACCAATACTTTTTCCATATACATCTATGCGGTAGCAGGGGCGATCGTTTACGGAGTAGAGTTTGTCGCTGATGTCAATATTGGCTTCGCCGGCATTCATAAAAGCATAGCCCAAGCTATACTCAATATGCTCTCCTTTGCCAAAGTGGGTGTTTTTTATGAGTCGGTAGCTGTCTTTGGCGATAAAGCCTGAGGCGAATGCCAAGAAGACTCCAAAAAGTAATGCCTTTTTCATAGCAATCGGGTTTTGGTGATATTCGTTTCATTTTCAAATACTATACCATTTCACAAATATACTGATTATTAGATTTTTATAAAATAATTATAAGGAAGGATATTTTTCTTTCAAAAAATGCAAATATCGCTGCAAGTCGCCCCCAAACGTTGCTCGTAGCACCTGCTCAAAGTCGTATTGTTGGGCACGATAGCGCAAGAATCCCACAAAAAAGGGGTTTCCGGGTTGCCAGCCTTCAAAATAAGTCTGATAGAACTTTTTTTGCCGAAAGGGCAAGTCCACAAACTCATTGATGATGCTCTGAATGAGTCGCTCTTTTTGTGCCTGCTTTTCTGAGATGGCCAAAGCCAAAAATGCGGGCTGCTCGTAGAGGGCTTGCAGCCTTTGGGCGGCTTGGAGCATAAAACTGTCGAAAATGGCCACATCTTCTTGCCTTTGCAGGTATTGTTGGTATTGGGGGCTGTCTTGACCAAATTTATAGACCAGAAAACGTAGCGCTCCTTGGTCACCGATAAAGCTGGCGAGGTTCTCATTAAAGTCCACATCGTCTTTTACGTAAAGCGTACCGTGGGTAAGCTCATGGATAATGAGATTGGCCAAGCTGCCCGGCGAGCGGTACAGCATACTCGAAAGAACGGGGTCTTTGAACCAGCCCAAGGTGGACCAAGCGCTTACCTCGTCTATGGAGGCCTCGTAGCCTTGGGCGGCCAGCAGGGCAGAATCCTGCTCGGCACGATGACGCTCAAAATGCCCTTTGTAGGAGAATTTTCCCAGAAAGGAAAATTGCCACTCATAAGCCTCCAAGGCAAAAGGCGGACAGGCCGTTACAATCCATAAGATAGGTTTACCTTGCTGGTCGAAAATACTGGTATAATTCTCAGAGGGTGTAATCCCCAAAGAATCTTCTGCAAAACGTTTTATTTCTTGAATTAGGCGCACTTTTTCTTTCAGAGAATCGGGTACTTCGGACTTCTGCAAATAAGTCTCTATGGGCTGTGTGCTCCGAAGCACCTGCCACTGTCCGTAGCCCTGTCTGATTCCGTACACCAAGAGTTGATGCTCCCAAAGCAAAAACAACAGAATGATTACTGCTATAAAAGCAAAAACCCTTTTCAAAATTTTGTTTTTAGACAGTTTCATAGAAGTATGGCGTAGATTGTTTTGTAGGCGAACAGTAAAAGTGTACGAATTTGATACATCTCAGAATACATCAAAAACACAAAAATCTTATTATCAGCATTTTATATTTATGGTATTAGATTTGGCATTGAGCAGATGTAATCGCACGCATCAAAATTATTGATTTATGAAACAGTTAAGCGCCATCCAACATCGAAATTTTACACTACTGAAAGTATTTTTGGTAGGTACCGTACTGTTACTGTTGCTCAAAACCACCGAAAGTGTTTTGAAAAGCTCTGAAACAGCCCTTCCCCAAGCGCCACATTCGGTAGATAGCCGGAGCTAAACGCTTTCTTCAAAGGCCTTTAGATAAGCTTTTGCCTCTTTCTCCTCATCATAGTGTATCGCAATCCATTCTTTGCAATTTTGTCCCATAGCCTGCAGCTGTGGGATTTCTGTTTGATGTAGTCGAAAAATCGCTGCTCTACAGTCACCTTCATCACCTGCTTCAAATAAAAAAGCATGCGCTTCTTGTAGTACATCGGCCATACCAGCCACCCTGGAGGCAATAAGGGGAATCCCCAAGCCTCCGGCCTCCAGAAGCACATTGGGCATGCCATCGTAGAAGGAGGGAATCGCCACCGCATCGCAGGCCGGATAATAGGCCAAAAGCTCAAATCTTTCCATAAAAGGATAATGCGTATAGTGTAGCGGTACTTCTTGCAGCCATTGCTGCAGCTCGGCGCTCAACTCCCCTATCACCAAAAAATGAAAGACCTCCTCCAACTGCAAATGCAGCACCTGCTCCAAAAAGAAATTAATCCCCTTTTTATCCTTCAAATGCCCTAAGAGCCCCAATACTTTTCGGTGCGGAGCTACGTGGGCTGCACGCCAAGCTTGGGCTTGCTGCTGCTCGGAGGGCAATGCCTGCCATTGTGCCAGGTCAATGCCATTGGGAATATGTACCACAGGTAGCCCGGGATAGATGGCTTCTATTTTCTTTTTTTTGTCGCTACTGACAGCGCAAATGAGTGCAGATTTTTTGAGGCAATCTTCCAGTATTTTTTGCTTTCGAGGTGTAAATAGCCCCGCATCGAAGTCGTTGCCTCGGAGCAAGGTAATGAGCGGTATTTGCAAGAGTGCCGAAAAGAGGGGTGCAGCAAACATGGGGAAATAGCCTCCAAAGGCTACCAAATGGGTATAGTGCTCTTGGCGATGCCGCCGCTCTAAGAAATTCCACATACAGTTGAGGGTGTGGGCGAGGTCGGGATGGGCAGGATAGTAGATTTCTTGGCCTTGCAGCACTACTTGTATCTTGAGGCTGCCCACACGCTGTGTGAGGTGCAGCACGTGGATTTCGAGTCCTTGTGCGCGAAGGTTATAAACGATTCTGTCGCAAGACTGCGCCATACCACCTTTGTTGGGGGGGTAATTATCGGTAAGCCAAAGAATTTTCATGAGATTTTGTAAAAGGCTGTTTAGCTGTCGTAAAATCCTCCTCCTCCGTCGCTATCGTCCAAGTCGCTTCCTCTGCCACTATTGAAGCCCTTGGCATCGTAATCGTCGAAGGGTTTGTAATTAGACGAGGTGTAGAAGCTATCGCGCATGTAGAGGTACCAAAGGATGTCGTTTTGGTGGGAGGTCTGTTGATAGCCTGAGGCATATTTTTCGGAAAGCTCTTGTTTGTGTTGGCGGGCATAGCATTCTACACAGATGATTTTGTCGGGGTCGTTGGGTTCTTTGAGAAGGGGCTGTCCGGCCTTTTGCTCCTCTTCGGTAGGAATTTTGAAATAATTGTGGCAATGCGCAATACAAAAATGCTTTTTGCAGCTGTAGCACTGGGCTACGGCTACATCGCCACATTCTTTCAATACAAAAAAACCTTTTTTCATCTGGCAACGCTTCATAGTTGTATTTGATTAGGCTTGATAATGTTAAATTGCTTTTACTTGTTTGTAAGCTTCGCCAATGGCTTGTACAGCTACAGCCAGCTGTGGGCTTTGATCGAGCTGCTGGTGTACGTGGCGCAGCGATACTTGTATTTGCTGCCTCTTCTCGCCGGGCTTGTGCTTGAGGCGTATATTGGGGCTATTGGCTGCCAAGGTTTGTAACTGATAATGTTTATTAGAAAGTCCTACTTTTACACGGTAGGTTACTCTTATTTTGTATTTATCTTTTACCTTGATTTTTCCCCTTACATTTCTTTTGGTAATATTTACCCTTCTTATAAGCTCCGAAAGCTCCAATTGCAGCAGGGTGTTGTTGGACAAGCGTGCTTGCAGGTGCAGATAGTCTCTTTGGTACCAATATACATCCCGCTTGGGGTAGCCCTTTGCCGAATGCAACTGCTTCCTAACAAGCTGCTGGTCATTGAGTTTTCCATATAGCTGTGCTTTGATATGCACCATCGTTTGCGCACCGCTTTCTTGCTCCAAAACACTTAGCAGCGGCATTAGAAACTCCCGTACAAAGCCCGGCAAATCTCTCTTGGAATAGCGTGTATGATAGATACCTCCCACAATAGCCGACAAAATACCAACAACTATAAAAATGGCAAAAGCCGGAAGAAATATCACCCCAAATATCGAAATAAAGGTTAGTATGATCCCAAATATCAAGATGTTTAAGTATTTCTTTTGTATTTTTTCTACGGCTTGCCCATAAATGCTGATTTCTGTAAGCTGCTCTTTACAGATGGCCACAGACTGATTAAGATTGATTTCTCGCTTTTCGAGCATCTCTTGTATCTCGCGCGAGAGCGAAGAGAGGCGGTGATTAACTTGGTGTTGGCGAGGTACAAAAAATGTTTCCATGACTGGGCGTTTATGCTTCTTGTGCTGTGCGTACTTGGGTGTATGCATTGCTTACAAAGCGTAAAAAATACTGCAAATCGGGATATGCTTGTATATTTACCTGCTTGGTGCTTCCTTTTAGCTTCAGTATATGACGCTTCTCGTTGGGTTTGCGCGTAAGTACAAAGCGATGCTTCTGTACAGAGCCACCTCCCTGCTGCAT
>DAIQNQ010000004.1:46770-50829 GCA_036788275.1 Thermonemataceae bacterium | reverse complement strand
ATGTAGCGAAGCAAATGAGAGATTTGTTCATCTAACCAAAAACTCTCTTTAGTAGCAAAGAAAAACTGGGGATAGAACATAAAAAGTATCAATAGTACACTAATCACCGTCAGCGTAACAGGCAAAGCAATAAAAAATCTCCGCAACCAAGTATTGCGATAGCTGGTAGTACGGCGGAGGCGATATTTACGTGAAGTACGCTCGTGGAGGTCTATTTTGAGCTTGATGAGTGCGCCGGGTGGCATTTCTTGCTTGAGAATCTCGATGAGTGGAAACAGAAAAAGGCGCAGATGGTTGGACAAGTCGCCCACACGCAAAAAGAAATACATAAACCACGAAACAGCCGAGCCTGCTACTAAAAGCCTGAAAAACAACTCGCTGTATTTTACCAAAGTTTTGCCACCCATCTGTGCTATTTGTACGCCAAAAGCGTGCATCAGAATGATGATGATGAGTGTAACCCAGCCGATATTGCGGAAGAGGCGACGGCCTTCGTCGCTGTGGGCATCATAAATGGCCAGATTTTCTAAGAGCTGAATCCACTCGTCGGCACTGCGTTCGCCCTGCACTCTTTTACGAAAGAGGATTTTGGTTTGCTCCCAGTTCAGAAAAAAGAAATAATTAATCGCCCGCCAAGCCGAAGCACGTTCTTGAGCAGCTTTAGAGGGAGCTTTGTTTGCCATGGCGCATAGGATATTTTGTTTATAAAAAATCACAACAGCAATATGCTGCTTTTGGGTACTTGGCGGCGGCTGGGCTATGGAGCTTCACAAAAAGCAGACAGCTGGCCGTGCAGTATCCTAAAAAAGTCTCAAAACAATATTAAACAAAAAGCACATTTTTAGCAAAAAAAATATCACAAGCCTTGTAATAAGCTTGTGATAAAAAGAACTTTTTGGGCAAAATTACTCCGGAAGTTGGAGGTTGTTGGGGAAAATCTGGTAATACTTTTCGGAAGCCATTTTGGCCAGCAAGCTGCGGAGCCGGTCAATATTGTCTCGGCGGGCAGCCGAGACAAAAGCCACTTCGTCGGCTTCCTGCCCTAAGTAGCTTTTTTGTAGAGCTTTGAGCAGCGTTTCGGGGCTTTCACCTTCTTGGGCTTTTTGCTCGTAGTAAAGGTCTATTTTATTGAATACCAACATCACTTTTTTGTCCGTAGCACCAATATCTTTCAAGGTTTGGTGTACCACCTGTATTTGTTCCTCAAAAGAAGGGTGCGAAATATCCACCACATGCAGCAAAATATCAGCCTCGCGGATTTCGTCGAGCGTGGACTTAAAGCACTCAATCAAAGTAGTGGGCAGCTTGCGGATAAAACCTACCGTATCGGTAAGCAAAAAGGGGATTTGCTCTATTACCACCTTGCGCACGGTGGAGTCCACAGTAGCAAAAAGTTTGTTTTCGGCAAACACATCACTTTTGGAGAGGAGCGTCATGAGGGTAGATTTGCCCACATTCGTGTAGCCCACCAGCGCCACACGCACCTGTCCGTCGCGCGACTTGCGACGGGTATCACTTTGTTTTTCTATCAGATTGAGCTTTTCGCGAAGCAATGTAATTTTGTCCTTGATAATGCGTCGGTCAGTCTCAATTTCCTTTTCACCCGCTCCACCACGCGTACCCGTACCACCTCTTTGGCGCTCCAAGTGCGTCCACATACGTGTAAGGCGAGGCAAAAGGTATTGCCACTGCGCCAGCTCCACTTGGGTTTTGGCTTGAGCAGTTTTGGCACGAAGGGCAAAAATATAAATAATGAGCAAGCTGCGGTCTAAGATTTTACATTTGATTTCCTTCTCCAAATTACGGATTTGCGAAGGCGAGAGGTCATCATCGAAAATGATGCAATCCACTTCTTTTTCTTGCACATAGCGTAAAATCTCTTCGAGCTTTCCTTTGCCTACGAAGGTTTTGTTGTGGGGTACTTGAAGGCGCTGGGCAAAGGTCTTGACGGTGCGTATGCCAAAAGTTTCGGCCAAAAAAGCCAGCTCATCAAGGTATTCTTGTGTTTGTTCATTAGATTGCTCCGGTGTGCTTACGGCCACCAGTACGGCGGTCTCTTGCTTGGGTGCAGTATCGTATATTTTGGGCATGCCAGTTGATAAGGTTTGAAATTTTTGTTGGGTGCGCTACATCGCAAAAAGGCACATCAGGTATCCCTAAATTCGGGAGCTTTCTGTATCTTGCGCCTGATATTTGCGAAATATCGGAGGCAAGACCTCGGCAGAAACCCATAAGCGTATGCGCATTGTCATCAATATCAATACTTCTTGGAATATCTACAACTTTAGAAAAGGACTCCTGCGCTTTCTAATCGCACAAGGACACGAAGTATATGCTGTAGCCCCCGAGGACAGCTACAGCCCGCGGCTCGAGGCTTTGGGCTGTCGATATATCCCCGTAAAATTAGATAATAAAGGGGTGAATCCGCTCAAAGATTTAAAATATTTTTATCATCTTTATCAGATATATGCCTCTATTCAGCCTCAAGTAGTGCTTCATTATACTATCAAGCCGAATATTTATGGTACACTTGCCGCCAAGCTGTTGGGCATTCCGGTTATCAACAATGTGTCGGGTTTGGGTACAGCCTTTTTGCGCAAAGGCTTGGGAGCCAAAATTGCACGCTTGCTGTATCGTTTTGCTTTTCGTTTTCCGGCCAAAGTATTTTTTCAGAACAGCCAAGACCGCGCCCTTTTTGTTGCTAAAGACTTGGTGGCTGAGGCACGCACCGCCTTGCTGCCCGGTTCGGGGATTTGCTTGGAGAGCTTCCGGCCACAGCCCCTCCCAGCTCCCAAAGACTTTGTATTTTTATTGATAGCCCGCCTCATCTACGACAAAGGCATTCGAGAGTATGTCGAGGCCATTCGTTTGCTTCGCAAGCAAGGGCTGGAAGCGCGCTTCCAGATTCTGGGGGCTTTTGAAAAAGACCCGCGCAACAAGCTCAATATTGCTCCAGAGCAAGTAGCCGAGTGGCAAAGGGAAGGACTGATAGAATACCTCGGTAGTACCGAGCAAGTCCAAGACTTTATCACACAAGCGCATTGTGTGGTGCTTCCCTCTTACCGAGAGGGCACTCCGCGTGTGCTTTTGGAGGCGGCCAGTATGGCAAGACCAATCGTAGCAACGGATGTGGCCGGCTGTCGCGAGGTAGTAGCCCACGAGATAAATGGCTTTTTGTGTGAAGTGCAAAACGCCCAAAGCCTTGCCGATGCCCTACTACGTATGTACTCTGCATCGGAAGAAGAAAGACTACAAATGGGCTTGCGAGGGCGTGAAAAAATGGAAAAAGAGTTTGATGAGCAGTTGGTCATTGCACTTTATGCAGCAGCCATCGAAAGCCTTTCCAAAAATACTACCCAAGAAAGGCTTGCAAAGATTTCTTAGAAAATCGTAGCAGAAATACGCCGAAACCCTATCTTTGTAGAAAGATGTGCTATTATTTCCTTATAAATCAATATTCATTTAATGACTTTCAGAGAATCATTTATCAAAGGAGTGTTTGAAATCACCCCCCGCATCTTTGAAGATGAGCGTGGGATATTTTTTGAGGCTTTTCAAGCAGAAGTTTTTGCTGCGCATGGTATTCAAGAAAACTTCGTACAAGACAATCAGTCTTTTTCCTATAAAGGGGTATTGCGCGGCCTGCATCTCCAAAAAGCACCTTATGCCCAAGCCAAATTAGTATGTGTAATGCAAGGCAGCGTATTGGATGTGGTGGTAGATGTGCGCCCCGGCTCGCCTACTTTTGGGCAATACGATGTCTTTCATCTGGATACACACAAACACAATCGGGTATTTGTACCTGCCGGTTTGGCACATGGCTTTATTACGCTCGAAGATGCTATTTTTACTTATAAATGTGGTGCTTATTACCACAAGGCTGCCGAGTCGGGCATTCTTTGGAACGACCCTACGCTGAACATAGACTGGGGCAACAAGCAGCCTATCGTATCGGCCAAAGATGAGCTTCTTCCTACTTTTGAGCAATTCGTAAAAGAATATGTATAAATCTCCATACCTCAGATTTTTTTTAAAATACCTATTAGGCATACTCCTTTT
>DAIQNQ010000004.1:0-46670 GCA_036788275.1 Thermonemataceae bacterium | reverse complement strand
ATAAATCTCCATACCTCAGATTTTTTTTAAAATACCTATTAGGCATACTCCTTTTGGCGGCTACTTCTTGCCGTATCTACAACCAAAATATCTTGTTTAGAAGCAATGGCGACCTCATCAGCGACCAGCTCCTTGCCAAAAAAATGGAAGTGGAAAGCAACTACCTCGTAGCGCCCAACGACCGGCTGGCCTTTAGGGTGTATTCTAATGCAGGCGAAGAAATAAAGTGGATTCCGGCTTTGGACGGTATCATGATGAACAACCAGCAAGGGGCACAGCAAGGGGCGCAACAACAAATGCAGATGCAGCAGCAAATGATGAACAATCCTACGCTCCAACAACAAAATGCTAATTTCAGCTCTTTTTTGGTGCAAGACGACGGCAAAGTGTATTTGCCCGTGGTAGGGGCATTGGAAGTGGCCAACCTGAAGCTCCGACAAATAGACAGCCTCTTGGCCTTGCCGGAATATTTCGGAAAGATTTACAAAGGCTGCTTCGTCAGAAGCCAATGTGTAAACAATCGTGTGATTGTGCTCAAGGGAGAGATGGGCACGGTGCTGCCCATTCAAAATGAAAACATGACCGTAATCGAGGCCATTGCTGCCTCTGGTGGAGTACCCAACAATGTACGGGCTAAAAATATGCGCCTTATTCGCGGCGACCTCCAAGCCCCCAACGTATATGTGATAGACCTCTCTACGGTAGAGGGCCTGCGCAGGGTGAACCTTCGGGTGCAACCCAACGATATTATCTACATGGAGCCGGTGCGCAAAACCGTCTTGGAATCGTTGAATGACATTGCCCCTTTTCTGGGGGTAGTTACGAGTGTGGCTACGCTCATTACTACCATTATTTTACTGAATAATCGTTAATATGCGGAGATAGTGATAGACCATTTTCAACAAGAGGAAGAAAAATACCGTCAGCTTTTGCAAAACAATGCAATGGAAAAAGAGGAGGATAGCGACCTGCTCAGTGAGTTTGACTTGGACAGGCTCAAAAGCATTTTGCGTAAAAACTGGTACTGGCTATTGCTCTTGCCCGCACTCAGCCTCATGAGTGCCTACATGGCCTTGCGCTATATCAAGCCCTTGTATGTATCTACCTCCAGCCTGAAAATGGAAAACAAGCAGGAGGCGCGTATGCAGGCACTCAGTCCTTTTCAAGTACCCTCAGAAACCAACCTTGTGGGGGAGTTGGAGCTGATAAAGTCGCCCTTGATTTATGAAGAGGTAATCAAAGCGCTTGACCTCTCGGTGGGCTATTTTGCCGAAGGGCGCATTTTGGAGCAAGAGCTTTTTACCGACAGTCCTTTTATTGTAGAGCATATTATTCGGAACGAAGCTTTCTTTGGACGAAAGTTTTATGTGGAGCACTTGCAAGAAAATACATTCAGACTCAGCTACGATTGGTTTGGTAAGGAAATCGCCCTCGAGCATCGCTTTGATGAGCCTATCCAAAACCAAGACTTCTTTTTGATTATCAAGAAAAAGAGAGATTTTCAAGACATTGGCTCACCGCTCTTCTTTAAGCTCTACAACAAAGCCGCCGTGATGCAGTACCTCCACGACAATCTGGAGGCGGTTATCCAGAACCCTACGGCCAAAATTATGGGAATTTCTTTCAAAGACCACAATCGCTACAAAGCAAGGGAGGTACTGAGGAAGGTGGACAGCCTCTACACGCTCAAAACCATCGAAACAAAAAACAGGGAAAATATCCAGAAAATGCGCTATCTGGAGGAGGAAATCCAAAAGACAGAAGCCCAACTCAATGAAGCAGAAGGGGCGCTGGAGGGCTTTATTATCTCGAATAAAACAGACGATGTAGAAAATACCATTGGCGATTATCTTCAGAAAATACAACAACTCACCGAAGAACGCCTCAAAATACAAGCACAAGTGCAAATGCTGACAAGTGTGCAAAGCACCATCAACCTGAGCAAAGGTGTAGATAACAGCGCCCTCTTTATACCCGAAGGGCTGGACGGCAGCCTCAGCAACCTCATCACCCAACTCAACCAAGCCAAACAAGAAAAAGATGCCCTTGCCCTCACAGAGTATGAGGGTACGTTGGGCTATGCCCGCGCCGAACAAAAGGTAAACAGTCTCAGAAGTATCGTGAACCAAATTGTAGAGCGTTCAAAAAAATATGCCCGCGAAAAACTCCAAAAGATAGAAAGTGAAATACAACAAATGGAAAGTGGCTTTGTGGGATTGCCCTCCAAAAAAACGGAATTGGGCAAAATCAAAAAAAACTACAACTTGGTAGAAGGCTACTATTCGGAGCTGATGAAACAAAAAATTCAGCTCGGCTTGGCTGGTGCCGGTGTAGTACCCGACTTTGAGGTAATCTCACCTGCCGATTTGCCAGTGATACCTGTATCGCCCAACAAACTGGGCATTTATGCTGGTGCCGGTGCGCTGGGTATTGTGTTGAGCCTCTTGCTCATTTTAGGCAAATACATCCTCCACAATACCATTTCTAACCAAAGAGAGCTGGAGAAGCTGGCGGCCATTCCTATCTTGGGCACTGTCCCCAAATATTTGCGCCAAAAGCTGCAAGTTTCCAAGCTTGTGGTACACCAAAGTCCCAAATCGTCTATCAGCGAAGCTTTCAGGAGTATCCGTACCAACCTCGATTTTATGTTCCCCAGTGTACGAGAAGAGCGCCTCCGCTATACCAAAAAGGTGATTTCAGTAACTTCGACCATCAGCGGAGAGGGCAAAACCTTCGTAGCCATTAACTTAGGAGGCATCATTGCGCTGTCGGGCTTGAAAGTCATTATCATAGACCTCGACATGCGCAAACCCAAAATTCACCAAGCCTTTGATAGTGGTAACGATACAGGTATAAGCACCGTGCTGATAGGCAGACACCAACTCGAAGAGGTGATACAGCACTCTGAGCTAAAGAATCTGGACTACATCACCGCAGGCCCACTCCCCCCAAACCCCTCAGAGCTAATCTTGCGCAAGGAGTTTGATATGCTGGTGGCCAGCCTGCACGACCTCTACGATGTGGTGATTATTGACACCCCGCCCGTAGGCTTGGTTACAGACGGCATCTTGATTATGCAAAATGCTGACCTCAAACTTTTTGTACTCAGAGCTAATTACTCTAAAAAAGCCTTTGTAAAAAACATTGTGCGCCTCCAACGCAACCACAATATCAAGCAGCTGGGCTTGGTGCTCAACTCTACAGAGGGCAAAAACAACTATGGTAATGGATACGGTTATTATGAAGACATTGACGAGCGTAAATGGTACCAGCGCCTCCCTTTTCTACAAAAGCAAAAAGCATGATAGAAATACTGCGTAAACGATTCCTAACAAAAGAAAAGTCACCTTTTCAAAGCTTTATACAAACCGATGTACATGCCCATTGGCTTCCGGGAATTGATGATGGTGCAAGAAATATCCAAGAAAGCCTTCTGCTTATAGAAAATTTGGTCAAAATTGGCTATCAACAGCTTATCGCCACGCCCCACGTGATGAGCGATTACTACCCAAACCAACCTGCCGATATTCTGGCGGCTTTTGAAAGGGTGCAACAAGCCGTAGCCGAAGCCCAAATCTCTGTGAAGCTATCTTTTGCCGCAGAATATTATTTGGATGAGTGGCTCTGGGCACAGCTGGAGCAACAGCAAAAACTGCTCTCCTTCGGCAAAAACTATGTGCTCTTCGAGACTGCCTTTGGCAATGCCCCCCCCTTCTTAGAAAGTGCCATCAGGCAAATGCAGCTATTAGGCTATCAGCCTGTATTGGCACACCCGGAGCGCTATCAGTATTTTTGGGAAAATGAAAAAAGGCTCTTCCAGCTCAAAGACCAAGGCTTGCTGCTCCAAGTAAACCTCAACTCCTTGCGGGGCTATTACAGCCTTCCTGCCGAAAAGCTCGCACTCAAGCTCTTAGAAAAAGGGCTTATAGACTTCGTGGGTACTGATTGCCACCGCATGGCGCATTTGGAGTATTTGCCCAAGCTGGCCGATAAGCCCCGTATCTTGGAGAAACTCGCCAAGATAAAGCTCCTCAACGATACGATTTAGCGCATATTACCCGCTGGCCACTACTCTGCCCATCGCCACACGGCCAAAGTATCCGAGCATTCTTCCAAAAGCCTGCTTTGTGTTTTTTGTAACACCGGATGTACAAAATCAGCGATTAGTTCGCACAAGGGAAGTAGTGTAAAGCGCCTTTGGGCAATGTAGGGATGTGGAATTTGCAGTGTAGGACTTTGGTATTGGAGCTGCCCCATGTAGAGCAGGTCTATATCTATGTTCCGTGCCCCCCAAAAAGTCTTTCTTTCTCGCCCCATTGCCAGCTCAATGCCTTGGCAAGCCTCCAGCAAGGCTTCGGGGCTGAGTGCCGTAGGTTTTGCCTCCAATACCTGATTCAAGAAGCTGTCTTGCGCTTCATTACCCCAAGGAGCACTCTCATAAATGCCCGAAACTCTCTGTATGGGAAGTATCTCTTGAAGATGTTTGCGGGCTTCGGCCAAATAAGCGGCTCTGTCGCCGATATTGCTACCCAAAAGAATATATATCATTTGTAGTACTCATTTGAATCATCTCCACGCAAAATACCAAGTATTTTACACCCGAAGACGATTTTTGGATATGCTGCCACAAAAACTTGCGCAGCCCTACAAAAATACTTCTCGCATATTGCAGGTGGACTCTACACCAATGCGGTCAAAATGTGCTTCGAGCCACTCCTCGGCGGCTTCGCGCCCATAGCCACGCAGCTTGAGCAAAAAAGACCAATCCGCATTCAGCTTGCTCGATACACTCATATTGGCCATCATGTCCTCAGGATTGATATGGTGGATATTCAGCTTGCGGGCGCGGGCATCGCCAAAACTCAAGCCCAGCTCTAAAAGACGTTGTACCAAATTTACGCGACGCATTTCATGCATCAAGCTGGTGTTGAAGCTGATGGTATTGATACGGTCGCGTATCTCATCGGCGGTGCGAGGAATGTCTTTGATTTTGATAGGGTTGATTTGCACAATCAGAATATCAGAAACAGCCGCATCGTCAATCAGCGGGAAAATAGGCGGATTGCCCATATAGCCACCGTCCCAATAAGCCTCGCCCTCTATCTCTACCGCCCTAAACAAGAAAGGCAAGCAAGCAGAGGCCATCAGGGCATCTACCGAAATCTCATTATTCTTGAAAACGCGCGCTCTGGAAGTACGCACATTGGTAGCACATACAAAGAGCTTGGTTTCTTTGCAAGAACGGAGCTGCTCAAAGTCCACCAAATCCAGCAGAATATCACGGAGCGGATTATAATTGAGCGGATTAAACTGGTAGGGCGAGAAGAGCATCGTGTAGATGTCGAGCATCTGGTAGGCGGGGGAATAGTCCAAGTAGCCTTGCCCACCCAAGAGCTTGTCCACAGGGCTGGGCTGTAGCAGCGAGAACATCTGCTGCCGCGAAATCTGCTTCCAAAACTTGTGCAAAAGGTCTATGGCTCCTTGGCGGCCATTGAGCTGCATCCCGTGTGCCACCACTACGGCATTCATCGCGCCGGCGCTGGTACCACAAAGGCCATCAATATAAATACGGTCATCTTCGAGGAGTCTTTCGAGTACGCCCCAGGTAAAGGCTCCATGAGAGCCGCCTCCTTGGAGGGCTAAGTCTAACTTTTTGGGCTTCATAGGCAATGCTTGAAATAAGGACTACGCCTACAAAGATACAAGAATCTTTGCAAAGATTGAAGCTTAATTGCTGCTTGGAGACCAAGGAATTGACAAACTTTTGCTTTTTCTACTTTTCTTGCCTCACCTTGCTGATACGCTGCGTCAGATATACATAATCGGCCACCGCAAGGCGCTCGGCACGCAGCTCCAACAGCGGCTCTGCTTGGAGTTTTTCTATGCCCTGCAAGCCTTTGAGAGCATTGCGCAGGGTTTTGCGGCGTTGGTTGAAGCCCTGCTTCACCACTTGCTTGAAAAGTTTTTCATCACAATCGAGTACTTTTGTAGCATTGCGCTGCAAGATAATCACGCCTGAACGCACCTTGGGCGGCGGAATAAACACCTCCGGCTCTACGGTAAAAGCATAGCGAATATCGTAATACGCTTGCAGCAATACACTCAAAATCCCGTAGTCTTTGTTGCCCGGTGCAGAGGCAATGCGCTCTGCCACTTCTTTTTGCAACATACACACCACTTCGGGAATGTGCTGATAAGATTCGAGTACCTTGAAGAAAATCTGCGAAGAGATATTATAGGGGAAGTTTCCGATGATAGCCACGGGCGCTTGCCCGAAGAGCGCCTCCCAAGACATTTGCAGAAAATCGCCTTCGATAATTTTTCCGGCGGCATTAAGTTCGGGGTAATCTTCTTGCAAAAACAATATAGATTCGTGGTCTATATCTATCAGCGAAAGCGACTTATCGGTTTTTTGTACCAAAAACTGCGTCAGCACACCCGTTCCGGGGCCTATCTCCAAAATCTGCTCGTAGCCCTCGCCCGAAAGCAGACCTACAATGTCCTTGGCTATTTGCTCATCATTGAGAAAATGTTGTCCTAAATGTTTTTTTGCTCTTACCATCACAAAAGTATATTTCCGTGTAAAGCTAAGTTTTTTTCCTAAATTGCGGCCAAAAATCTATATGCCCCTCATAGAAGTATGCCTTTCTCCGGCGCTGGTATCGCTGCACACACTTCCCGACAAAATCGTAGTTGTAACCGACATCCTCCGTGCTACCTCTTGTATGGTTACGGCGCTTGCCCACGGCGTAGCCCGTATCCGTCCGGTACGTGATGTAGAAGAATGTAGGGCTTGGCAAGCCAAAGGGCTTTTGGCAGCTGCCGAGCGCGACGGTCAAAAAGTAGCCGGATTTGACTTAGACAACTCCCCTTTCAGCTATCAAAATCCCGCCCTCCAAGGCAAAGAAATCGTGGTAAGTACCACCAATGGCACACAAGCCATCAACAGCGCTACCGAAGCCGCCGAAGTATTGATAGGCGCTTTTCTGAATCTCCAAAGCATTGCCGACTACCTTTTGGCACAGCAGCGCGATGTGCTGGTGCTTTGCTCGGCTTGGAAAAACCGCCCCTCCCTCGAAGACAGCCTCTTTGCCGGAGCGCTGGTAGCTGCCCTGCAGCCTGTTTACCAAGTACAAGATGATGCCGCCCTGATGAGCGCCCGCCTCTATCAAGAGGCAGCCCCCAAGCTGCTCGATACCGTGCAGCAAGGCTCACACGTGCAGCGTTTGCAGAAATTGGGCATTGAGGCCGACATCGCCTTTTGCTTACAACACAATGAATATGCAGTTCTGCCCGCTCTGCGAGGAGATTGTATTGAAAATATCCAATAATTTAGAACTTTTCTAAATAAAAATGGGGATTTTATTATAAAGAAGTTTTTGTAATTTTGTTTTGATATTCACTTTCTTCCAACAACTAAAATTAAGCAATATAAATATGGCGCTCTTCGATTTAGATATGATTAAAGCGGTATATGCACGCACCGCTACGCGTGTAGAAGCTGCTCGCAAGGTATTAGGCCGCCCCTTGACCCTCGCCGAAAAAATCTTGTATGCACACCTTTTCGACGGAGATACCAAAGAGGTATTCACAAGAGGCAAATCTTATGTGGACTTCGCCCCCGACCGTGTAGCTATGCAAGATGCCACCGCACAGATGGCGCTCCTCCAGTTTATGTCGGCAGGCAAAAAACAAGTAGCTGTGCCTTCTACCGTACACTGCGACCACCTTATTCAGGCAAAAGTAGGTGCCAAAGCTGATTTGGCCACCGCCGTAGATAAAAACAAAGAAGTATATGACTTCCTCGCCTCTGTATCCAACAAATACGGAATCGGCTTCTGGGGGCCGGGTGCCGGGATTATCCACCAAGTAGTACTCGAAAACTACGCTTTCCCCGGGGGAATGATGATTGGTACCGACTCACACACACCCAATGCAGGAGGCCTTGGCATGATTGCCATTGGCGTAGGGGGTGCTGATGCTGTGGACGTGATGGCCGGAATGGCTTGGGAACTGAAAATGCCCAAGCTCATCGGTGTAAAACTTACCGGAAAAATGAGTGGTTGGACTTCTGCCAAAGACGTAATCCTGAAGGTGGCCGGTATCCTTACCGTAAAAGGTGGTACTGATGCCATCGTAGAATACTTCGGCGAAGGTGCTGATGCCCTCTCCGCTACCGGAAAAGGCACTATCTGTAACATGGGTGCTGAAATTGGTGCTACAACTTCTATCTTCGCTTACGATGATAAAATAAAACAATATTTGGAAGCTACAGGCCGTGCCGACATTGCCGCCGAAGCCGAAAAAGTAAAAGAACATTTGCGTCCCGATGCGGAAGTATATGCTTCGCCCGAAAAATACTACGACCAAGTAATCGAAATCAACCTTTCTGAGCTGGAGCCACACGTAAATGGCCCCTTCACGCCGGATTTGGCTTGGCCACTTTCTAAATTTGCCCAAGCAGTAAAAGAAAACAACTGGCCTGCACAGCTCGAAGTAGGTTTGATAGGCTCTTGTACCAACTCTTCTTACGAAGACTTGACCCGTGCGGCATCTTTGGCCAAGCAGGCGGTGGACAAAAAGCTCAAAGCCAAAGCAGAGTTTACCATTACGCCCGGCTCTGAGCTGGTGCGCTTTACTGCCGAGAGAGATGGCTTGCTCGAAATCTTCGACCAAATGGGTGGTGTGGTATTGGCCAATGCTTGTGGTCCTTGTATCGGGCAATGGGCACGCCATATTGACGACCCTGAGCGCAAAAACTCTATCATTACCTCTTTCAACCGCAATTTTGCCAAGCGCAACGACGGCTTTGCTTCTACGCACGCTTTCGTGGCCTCGCCCGAAATCGTAACTGCCCTTGCCATTGCAGGCGACTTGACCTTCAACCCGCTTACCGATACCCTCACCAACGAGCAAGGTGAGCAAGTGAAGCTCGACGAGCCTAAAGGCATTGAACTGCCCACCAAAGGCTTTGAAGTAGAAGATGCAGGCTATACCGCTCCTGCCGAAGACGGCTCGAAGGTAAACGTAATTGTAAGCCCTGCTTCCGACCGCTTGCAGTTGCTTGAGCCTTTCAAGGCTTGGGAAGGCACCGACCTCCAAGGCCTGAAGCTCCTTATCAAGGCCAAAGGCAAGTGTACTACCGACCATATCTCGATGGCAGGGCCTTGGCTCAAATACCGTGGCCACCTGGACAATATCTCCAACAACTTGCTCATCGGTGCTACCAATGCCTTTGGCGGTGCTACCAACAAGGTGAAAAACCAGCTTGATGGCAGCTTTGGCGAAGTACCTGTGGTACAGCGTGCTTACAAGGCAGCAGGTATTGGTTCGATAGTGGTAGGCGACGAAAACTACGGCGAAGGCTCTTCTCGTGAGCACGCTGCCATGGAGCCTCGCCACTTAGGTGTGAGAGCTATCTTGGTAAAATCTTTTGCGCGTATCCACGAAACCAACCTCAAAAAGCAAGGAATGTTGGCACTTACTTTTGCCAATCCTGCCGACTACGACAAGGTGCAGGAAGACGATACGATTGCTATCGTAGGCCTTACCAACTTTGCGCCCGGTGTGCAGCTTACGGTAGTATTCCAACACGCTGATGGTTCTAAAGATGAGGTAAAAGTAAATCATACTTACAATGAGCAGCAAATCGCTTGGTTCAAAGCAGGTTCTGCCCTGAATCTGATTGCCGCCAGCGAGAAGTAATTTTCTTTTGCAATCATTCTTATACACAAAAGACCGCTTCAGAAAACTGAGGCGGTCTTTTATTTTGTGCTGAAAACTTCGTCTTACTCAGGCAACTCCCAAAGCCTTTCGCCGGCAGCCCAGCGCAAAGTGGCTTTTTCTTTTTCGTATTTGGCACGAAGATTCACCAATTTGATTTGTGTTTCTACAAGTTTTACCTCTCGTGTATTCACAATAAATACAGTGCTTTCGCCATTGATAAACTTCTGGTATTCGCCTTCTCGTAATACTTGAGAGTTGTTTACCATGTCTTGCTGCAATACGATGATGCGCTCCAAGTTTTTCAGCTCATTATATACCGTATTGATATTGGTAATGATTTCGCGGCTCACATTGCTGCGCTCAAATACGGTTTGTTGGAGTTTGAACTTGGTTTGTTGGCTTTTGCCGCGCTCTTTTCGCAAGAATAGGGGCATCACAAACTCTATCCCAAATTTGTAATTGTTGCGAAGCAAATCCATATTGATTTGCTCTGCCGGTGCTCCGGGGGCGGCTTCTACCTGCCTCAAAAAGTTATAGGTAAGGTTGATTTGCGGCTTGAGCCTGTCTTGTTGGAAGCGCCGCTCTACCTCAAGTTGTTGTACTTTGATACCAATTTTGATGATTTCGGGGTGGTTGCGCTGGGCAAAAGTAAGCATACGCTCCAGCTCCTCAGCCTCTACGAAGCGGCTGCTCAGGTCGAAATCTTGTGGAATCGCATTGTCGGGTAGCTCCAAGGGCAGGCTATCGTCGCGCCATAAAAAATTAGAGAGGATAAGGCGAGCATTGAGAAGCCCAATCTCCGATTGGCGCAGGAGCACCTCACGCTCTTGATAATTGATTTTGGCCTCTACCGAGTCGAGAGGTGCTAATTCTCCATTTTGTACAAAATTTTTGGTAGCTGTAAAACGCTGCTCTGCCAGTCGGAAAGACTCCAGCACATATTGGTACTCATTGTACTGCATGTACCAATCCCAATAGGCTTTGGTCGCATTGAGAAAGAGTTTGTTGAGTTCCTTCACACGGTCAGCTTCGGCCATTTCTTGAAGGAGCTTGGCTTGGCGCAAAGTAGCGCGGCGCTCATCAATGAGCAGATTTTGACCTAAAGGCACTGTAAGACCCACATATTGCAAACCGCGAGCGGGCGTTTTATTTTCTAAGCTGATGAGTTCGCCTTCATTGAGTTCGTAGCCTGCCTTAATTTCTCCTATCCAGAGGGGCAGCTTGAGGGCGCTGTCCCAATAGCTGTAATAAAACTTCTGCCCCTGCTCTTTGGTATTGTATTCTACTTGGGCTTTGGGGTCGAACTGCCCGCGAGTCATCAGCAGCTCTTTGGCTGCAATATCTGTAATCAGGTTGCTTTGCTTGGTAATAGGATGATAAAGCAACACTTGTGCGTAGAAGTCGCGCAGGCTGAAAATATTGGTAGAGTCTTTGGTTTGGGCTTTGAGCTGCCCTAAAATACAGATAAAAAAAAGGCAGAAAATAAAATTTCTTAACATAGCGATTAAAAAGAATGCAATATAGACAAGTAAAAATCACCTAAGGGGTACATATTGTAGCTCGGCAAGGAAACAGGAAAGACCTGTCAGCGTTTGAGAACATCTGACAGGTCTGCATATTATTTGGCTTTGGTGGTTTTCTGTTTGCTTTCATCCTCCGGTGCTTGGTTCAGGTTGGGTGGGAAGCCATTGAATTGTCGCCAAATCTCGAACCAGATAGGTACATCGTCCAACATCGTCCAGCCATATACACCTGAGCCGAGTTGTATTTGCTCCGGCCAAGGCTCATCCTTTTCGTCGGGTACTACCAATATTCTAAACTTTCCGTTAGCGCTGATGGTCTTGTCTATCACAGCTACGCGTCCTCCAAAAGTACCTACACTTACGCTGGGCCAGCCCGAGAACTGCAAAGCAGGCCAACCATCAAACTCCATACGTACATGTCGCCCTTTGGAGATGAGTGGTATGTCCATCGGACGGATATACAACTCTACGGCTTTGCGAGGCTCAGCGGGCTGTATGGTTACTACGGACTCTCCTTCTTTTACTGTTTCGCCAAGGCCAGCACGCAGCGCCTTGATGATGTAGCCGTCTTGGGGGGCAAGAATGTAGTATTGGTCATTACGAATTACCAAGTTAGAGTATTTGTTGCGGGTGAGCGCCAAATCGCCCTGCGAAGAGGCGAGGTATGTTTGGTAAGAGTTTTTGTCTGACTCAGCCTTAAAGATTTTGTCCATATAATCGGCTCTCAGAGAGTTTAGCTCAATAAGAGAGTTAAAGTACTCTTGGCGAGAGGCCAGAAACTTGGCTTCTGCATCTACAATCTTAGCTTTGCGGTCTTGGAAGGCCAGCTCGCGGCGCTGGAATTCGTTTTGCGATAAGTTGCCTTGTGCAAAGAGCTTTTTGGAACGCTCAAACTGGTCGGTAATGGTGAGTAGCTGTATTTTTTCGGCTTCGTAGTTGGCACTATCGCTGGTTACTTTCAGGCGTGTTTGCTGCACTTTGTTACGGGCTTTGTCCAAGCTAAGGCTTAGGCCATCTTTAAGCGCACCGATACGTACTTCGATGGCTTTGATATTGTTTTTGATTGCCACAATGGCTTCTCCTTTGGCATCTACCTGCTCCGAGAGCCTGAGGAGCTGCTCAGGGTCAAAGTATTCTGCTTTAATCTCATCTAATACCAAGATGGTATCTCCGGCAGTAATAAACTCGCCTTCTTGCACACGCCAAGACTTGATTCTTCCGGCAATAATAGCCGGTACATCTTGGGGGCGGTCTTGTGGGGCAAGCGCCGTAACCATTCCGGTACCTTCAATATTTTGCTGCCAAGGAAGGAACAAGCAGAAAAAACCAAATACAGAGATGCCAATTAGCCAATAGGCCAATGTTTTGCCTGTTTTGGGAGTTTGGAGGAGCTTCATGGAGTACACCTTCTTTTTGACAACCTCCATGTTTACTTGGTCTTTGGATATACCCAGCATAATTCAATCAAGAATAAGGTTATAGACAAGAAATTTTAGCCTTCATTTTTAGGAGGCGGAATATTTTTGAATGCTTCGGATAGTCCGCTGCCTTCGTTGAGCAAGTTACGGAAACTTTCTACTTGCAGCATATCATTGTAGCTTCCTTGGTGGCTTATCAGGCCTTCCTCCATAAATACAATGCGCTCTGCTTTACTGATGAAAAGCAAATCGGTAGAAACAGTGAGGAGCGTCCAAGGGTTTGATTTGTCGTGCAGGAAGTTGAGAAGTTTCACCTTTTCTGATATTTCAATTTCCTGAAAATGGTCATTTATTACCAGCAAGCGTGGCTTGCTCACGATACAACGCGCCAAAATGAGCCTGTGGGCATGGCTTATGGAGAGTTCTCGCCCTTCGGCAATCAGCTCTGTATTAAGACCTTCGGGCAGAGCATCTACAAAATCCTTGAGACCGGTTTTTTCAAGTGCCCACATCACATCTTTATAGCTGATACCTACGCGCCCCATGGTGATATTTTCGAGGATAGAGCCTGCAAATATTTCGTCGGTAGTAAAGTTGTTGTTGATGGCTTCGCGGAGACTAATCGGACTCAAGTCGCGTATGGAGCTCTGGTTGATGCTTACGCTACCGTTATAATCAAGCTGCAGCCCCAATAAAATCTTGATAAGTGTGTGTTTGCCGGCACCGCCGCCACCCACCAAGCAGAGACGCTCCCCTGAATGTATGTCTAAATCAATACCTTTCAATACATAGTCGCTCGACTTGTTGTATCTGAATTTCAGGTCTTTTACTTGCAGACTCAGGCCGTCTTTTTCCTCAGCCCACTCTCTGCTGATGCCCGTTTGCTTTTCTAAAGGAAGGTCGGTTACATTGGCGATTTTTTCTACGGCAGTGAGAAGGTCATAAATGGTATCCATACTGATAATAAGCTTTTCTACGGAAGTTACGACCAGAATAATGATTACTTCTGAGGCTACAAACTGCCCCAAGCTGATTTGCTTGTCCACTACCAACAAAGTACCTATTACCAAAAGCCCTCCCGTAATAATGGTTTTGAAGGCTACAATACTGGCAAACTGTGTAAGCAGTATGCGGAAGTGTGCCTTGCGGTAGTACAAGTAGCTATTTACGTATTTGTCCATCTTCTCCAGAGGCAGCCCCGTAGTACCTGCCAAGCGGAAGCTGTTTACGTTGCGTGCCACTTCTTGAAGCCAATGCGCTATTTTGTACTTAAACTTCGACTCTTTCAGACTTGCATCAAGTCCTTTAGGACTAGTATAATACAAGATAACCACTAAAACTGCCGCAACAAAAAAGGCAAAAACCAAGAAAGAAGGATGATAGAGCGCCAAAAGCGTAAGCCCAAAAATAATTTGAATAAGCGCTCCGGTAATCTCTACCAAGAGCTTAGGCAGCCCTTTTTGTACTGTGAGAATGTCAAAAAAACGGTTCATCAACTCCGGTGGATGGTACTTCTGCAGCTCATCGGGCTTGATACGTACAATCCTGAAGATATACTCGAAGGCTGCTTTGGCAAAAACCCGTTGTTGGAGAATCTCGACCAAGGTAAGCTGCATAATCTGCAAGCCTCCGGCAATGACCACCCCAATCACCACCAAAGAAATAAGTACCACTACGGAGCTGAAAATCATGCCACCCGAAATAAGCCCCACGATGGCCTGAATACCCAAAGGCAAGCTCAAGCTGATAAAACCTACTATAATGGCATATACATACACATAAAAGATGTCTTTCCGCTCCTCCCTCAAGAGCTTGAAAAAACGACGCAGCGGGGTAAGCTTCTTGAAGCTGTCGCTATCTTTGAAGGACTCTTCTTCCAAATACTTCATTGGGAAGAAGGTAAGCACGATAATATCGCCGTTGCGCTCTTTTTCGGGATGATTCTGATAAGTAATGAGATAAGGCAGTCGCTGCGATATTTGGTCTTCATCAAGGTAATCTTGCGAAGCAAAGCAATAGCCTTCCAGCATATTGTCTTTTTTGTAAGCCATGAGCGCCTCCAAATCTCCACTTTGGCTTTGAGTAAAGAAAAGCACCGGAAACTCTGCCTGCGAAAGCAAATCTCGAAACTCGTCGGGTTTGATTTGCTTTTCTAAGCAAGTCATTTGGATTTTGAGGGAGGTCTCCTGAATATCATGAATGAAACGATCTACCTCGTTCAGAGCATAGCTACGTTCTTGCTTAAACTTGTCTTTGAGGTCGAAAATATTAAATTCGTGACCAATTTGCTCCGCATATCTTACTACAATGCTTTGTATTTGTGAGCTTTTCATGAGGTTTGTCGAAAAATAATCTGCTAAAAAATTGCCTTGAATTTTGTACGCATGGTACTTGCAATAGCTTTACTATCGAACGTAAAAGTATCAAAAATGTTTATAAGTTCCACGCTGCGCACTTAATATTAACCAAAACATAAAATCTTACGAGCGATTTGCTTATCTTTGCCAAAAACATGGGAAGAATTTTGGCGATAGATTATGGTACAAAGCGCGTGGGTGTGGCTGTTACAGACCCCCTCAAAATCATTGCTACCGCTCTGGATACCGTGCCCGCCCAAGAGATACTGCGCTATTTGCAGCAATACTTTGCCCAAGAGGCCGTAGAACTTGTGGTGGTAGGCATGCCCCAAAAACTCAATACCGAAGATACGAACAATACCGCACCCGTAAAAGCTTTTATCAAACAATTAGAGAAAGCTTTTCCTGAGATGCCCATAAAGCTCGTAGATGAACGTTTTACAAGTAAAATTGCACTTGATACAATGATTGCCGGAGGCACCAAAAAGAAAGACCGCCGCGACAAGGCGCGCCTCGACAAAATTAGTGCTACCATTATCTTGCAATCTTACATGGAAAGTATTTCAAACTTATAATTTCTCCAATAAATATGATTTATCCGATTGTGGCCTACGGCGACCCGGTGCTCAAGCAAAAAGCAGAAGACATTCCCCAAGGCACAGACCTGACGCAGCTTGTGGCCGATATGTTTGAAACCATGTACGAGGCCTCCGGCGTAGGCTTGGCCGCCCCTCAGATTGGCAAGAGCATTCGCTTGTTTGTGGTAGATGGCGAAAAATACGATGAGGAAGACCCTTTGCTACAAGGCTTCAAGAAGGCTTTTATCAATCCGGTCATCTTAGAAGAAAATGGCGACACTTGGTATATGGAAGAGGGCTGTTTGAGTATTCCCGGCATAAGGGAGGGGGTAAGCCGCTACGAAAAACTCAAAATCCGCTACTACGACGAGCAATGGAAGGAGCATACCGAGGAGTACAGCGGGATGGCCGCCCGCATTATCCAACACGAATACGACCATATCGAGGGGGTACTCTTTGTAGATTACCTTTCGCCACTCAAGAAGCGTTTGCTCAAGAGCAGGCTCAGCAATATCAGCAAGGGTGTGGCAGATGCCGACTACCGTATGCGCTTTCCTTTGGCCAAGAGCCGATAACGCAGCGGCTATTTGGTAGCAATATAAAACAGATCCAAACTCTGGGCTGCCTGCGGGCTGAGGAAGTAGTCTTCGTGGCGAATCTCAGCCGTAAGGCCTTGTTCGGCCTGTAGGAGCTTTTTACGGTTCAGACGGTTCAATATATCATAAGGGATACGCAGCAGGGCGCTGGGCAGCCACTGCTCCATACGGAGGATGTCGAGCCGCTTGTATTTTTGTACCGACTTTTTATTCTCTTCATAATAGCGCATCACCTTATCGTTACCGGCTACGCCCTTGCACTCTATCACCGCAAAGTGCTTTTGAAAAAGTGCTTGTAGCTCTGTCTCTGTATATTCGCGGATGTGCCAAGGATTGCGGGTAAGCGACCAACGGCGATTGGGCGTAGTGATAATGGCCTTGCCACCGGGCTTGAGTACGCGCTGGATTTCTGCCACAAAAAGCTCATCATTCTGAATATGCTCTATCACCTGAAAGCTGATGACAAAGTCGTAATGGTCGGAGGGTATATCCTTGAAGGGTGGAATATGCTGCGCCAAAAAGCGGTGCTGGGGATATTCTTCTTGAAGCTGCGCAATGAGCGCCTCATTTTTATCAATAGCCGTGTATGTTTGGCAATGTTGTAAGATAGCCTCCAAGCCGCGTCCTACGCCACAGCCTACTTCAAGCACTTCGCCACTCAGCAGTTGGCTGGCCGCAATATAGGCGAAGAGGAGACGCTGGTGCAGGGGATTGTCGGAGAGCAGCTCCGCAGAGGTGATTTCGGTGGTACTAAACATATATACAGAAAAAGGCAGAAAAACTACTAATCTAAACGGAAACTGAGCACTACTTTTTGCTTTACAAAGCCCTTGCTTTTAGGCTGGTAGAGCTCTTGCTCCTCCCACTCTACGCTTACTTTTTTGCCGGAGAGTGCCTTCTCTTGGCCAAGGAGCTGCTCATAGCCCTCAAACTTTTGGAGTATCAAAAAGCGCTCTTCTTTGCCATCGGTCAGCAACACCAGGGTTTGGTAGCCTTTGTTTTCTACTTTTTTGAAAGTACCCACGCTGCGGAGCGCATTGTCTTCAGCAAACTCTTGCGGGGAAAGAGCACTATTTTTGGCTACTTCCATCAGGGTTTTACAATCTTTGAGCAAGCGCATGCCGATTTCCATGCCGAGCTTTTCGCCCGCCGCCTCGTCAGAGAGGATGTCGGGAGCTTCTGTCATAATCAGCTCAATATTTTCGAGAAAGGCCTCTACCACGCAGCTCTCCATTAGGCTTTCCATACTCAGGCTTTGCGGGTCGATAGCTTCTTTGTATTTACGATTGATACATTCGCAGGCAGCATCGCTGAGCTGCTTTACCACTTTTTCTTTGTCTTGGGCCGACAAGCTGCCCGCCCACAAAAGGCCACAGCAAAGCAAAGAGAAGAATAATTTCATGGGAAAGGAAGAAAATAAATTTGGAAAAATACCCTCGCAAAGGTACTGATTATTTTTGTACAGCACTACAAAAATACCTTCTAAAGCAAAGAGTACGTCGTTTGGAAAGATTCACTTGCTCTTTTGTAAAGATTTTTTCTAAATGAGGTTAAGCCATCTTCCCTCCCCTATTTTTGGCACTTATGATTTGTTTTTGGCAACATCACTGAGTTTTACTCCACGAAATTTAGTAAATTTCGGAAAATACTCTGATAGATATGAAAGCCTACAAATACGCTTGCTTATTGGCCTTGGCCTTGTGCTACTCCGGAGGGCTGGGCGCACAGATACTCTCCGGCGACAGCTGGTCGAATATCGAAAAAAACAAAGAAGGTACTATCGTGATATCTTACCTCGAAACGCCCAATTTCGTTTATAAAAACGCTGAAGGGCGCTTAGATGGCATTTGTATTGACATCTTGCGAGAGTTTGTCAGCTACCTCCAAAAAAGCCGCAATGTCAAGATAAAAGTCAGCCTCCAGAAAAAAACAGAAGATTTCAGCATCTTCCTCAATACCATCAAAAATGCCAAAGGAGGCGTATTTGGCCTCGGGCCAATAACCATTACCGGAGAGCGCAAGAAGGCTATTGCCTTTACGCCACCTTATATAGACAACCTCTCGGTGCTGATCAGCAATAGCAAAGCCCCAGATTTGGAAAGCATTGCCAATATCGCCGAAACCTTTAAGGGCATGAAAGCCTACGCCCTGCGCAACTCTACCCAAGAGGCTGAGCTGCTTGATATCAAGCGCAGGCACTTTCCGGAGCTCAACATTGAATACGTGAGCAATCCCAACGAGCTGATTAGCAAAACCCTCGACGACCCCAAGTCTTTCACCCGCATAGATTTTCTCTTTTATGTAGATGCTTCCCAAGACAAAAAGCCCATCAAGCGCCACGCCATAGCCGACATCAAAACCAGTCCTTTGGGCATTATCTTGCCTTTGGAGAGCGATTGGCTGCCCCTTTGGGAGGAGTTTCTCACAGGCAAGGCCGCCTTCAAAAGCAAGCCCGAATACCAAAAAATATTGGTAAAGCACCTCGGTACCAGCGCCGCCAGAGCTTTGACAAATATCAATTAAATCTTTTCCCATGAACAAACTTTTTCTTGTAGATGCCCTTGCCATTATTTATCGGGCGCATTATGCCTTTATCAACAATCCTCGGCGCACCTCGCAGGGTATGGATACCAGTGCCGTCTTTGGCTTTATGAATGCGCTTTGGGAAATTATCAAAAAAGAAAAACCGACCCACCTCGGCGTGGCCTTCGATACCTCGGCACCTACCTTTCGCCACGAGCAATACGAAGCCTACAAAGCCAATCGCCAAGAGCAACCCGAGGCCATTACGACGGCCATTCCTTATATTTATCGCTTGGTAGAAGCGCTCAACATTCCTATTCTTGTAAAGCCGGGCTACGAAGCCGACGATATTATCGGTACTTTGGCCAAAAAAGCCGAGCAGGAAGGCTTTGAGGTATATATGATGACCTCCGACAAAGACTATTGCCAGCTGCTCTCGGAGCGTATTTTTAT
The DNA here is from genome assembly GCA_036788275.1 of Thermonemataceae bacterium. GTDB lineage: Bacteria > Bacteroidota > Bacteroidia > Cytophagales > Thermonemataceae > DAIQNQ01. The sequence continues at coordinate 27,496 of DAIQNQ010000004.1, read as the reverse complement.
GTTTCGTCCGGCCACCAAGTTTGCTCCCAACGAAGTGTGGGGCGTGCCCCAAGCCCTCGAAAAATTCAAAATAAAAAAAATAGAACAAGTAACAGATATTTTGGGCTTACAAGGCGATGCCGTGGACAATATCCCGGGCATTCCGGGCATCGGCGAAAAAACTGCCCAAAAGCTCATCGAAGAATACGAGAGCGTAGAAAATCTCATTGCCCACGCCGAGCAGCTCTCCGGCAAGCTCAAAGAAAATGTGTTGCAATACGGCCAACAGGCCATCCTTTGCAAGCAATTGGCCACTATTGATATCCAAGTGCCCATCGCCTTCGAGGAGGAGGCCTTGCGCTATGTACCTTTCGATAAGGAGAAGCTTAGCACTCTCTTCGATGAGCTGGAGTTTCATACCCTCAAAAAGAGAATTATTGGAGAAGATGCCGAAAAAAAGGCGGTGCGCAAAGCTACCGCCAAGCAAGAAGCCCAACTCGGCCTCTTCGGTGGCGCTGAGGAGGAGGCCGAAGACCAAGCCGCCCCCGAACCAAGCGCGCTGCGCAACATCCACAATACTCTGCACCAATACCACATCATAGACAGTCCCGAAAAAAGGCAAATGCTCCTGCAACTGCTTGGACAGCAAGAGCTCTTCTGCTTCGATACCGAAACCACCTCACTGGAAGCTCTGGAGGCCGAAATCGTGGGTTTGGCCTTGGCTTATTACCCGCAAGAGGCTTATTATATTCCCTTTCCGGCGGAGCGAGAGGCTGCGCTGCTCCTTTGGGAGGAGCTGAAGCCGCTTTTTGCCAATGAGAAAATCACCAAAATAGGACAAAACCTGAAATACGACCTTACCATCTTGGCCAATTATGGCGTAGAGGTAAAAGGCGCACTCTTCGATACCATGCTGGCGCATTACCTTTTGCAGCCCGACGGCCGCCACAATATGGATTTTCTGGCCGAGCAATACCTGCATTACAGCCCCTTGAGTATCGAAACGCTCATTGGTAAAAAAGGCAAGCATCAGGGCAGTATGCGCGATGTGCCCTTGGCCGAAATCGCCGAGTATGCCGCCGAAGATGCCGATATTACCTTTCAGCTTCAAAAGCAATTTGCGCCGATGCTGCACAAAGAAGACAAGCTGAAAAAGATATTTGAAGAAGTAGAAATGCCCTTGGTAGAGGTACTGGCCACGATGGAGCGCCATGGCGTGGCCATTGATGAGGCTGCCTTGGCCGAATCTTCTAAAGTTTTTGAGGCAGATATTGCCGTATTGGAACAAAAAATCTACACCTTGGCAGGCGCTACCTTCAATATTGCCTCACCCAAGCAGCTTGGCGAGGTGCTTTTTGATAAATTGAAATTGGTAAAAGAAGCCAAAAAAACCAAGACAGGCCAATATGCCACTGGCGAAGAGGTGCTCAGCAAGCTGGCCGGAGAGCACGAAATCGTGAGGGATATTCTCGAAATCAGAGAGCTGCAAAAGCTCAAATCCACCTATATAGATGCGCTGCCCGCTTTGCTCTCGCCCATAGACCGCAAAATTCACACCTCTTACAACCAAGCCGTAACGGCCACCGGAAGGCTCAGCTCCACGAATCCGAATCTCCAAAATATCCCCATCAAAACGGCCAAAGGCAGGGAGATTCGCAGGGCTTTTATCCCCTCTTCACCCGAAAATGTGATTGTATCTGCCGACTACTCGCAGATAGAGCTTCGCCTCATGGCGGCTTTCAGCGGCGACGAAACCATGCTCGAAGCCTTCGAGAAGGGCTACGACATCCACGCCACTACCGCCGCCAAAATCTATAAAGTAGCCGTAGAAGACGTACAGCCCGATATGCGCCGTATGGCCAAAACAGCCAACTTCTCTATCCTCTACGGAAGCTCCGCCTTCAATCTCTCGGCGCAGCTGGGCATGTCGGTATCGGCAGCCAAAGAGCTGATAGATGTGTATTACAAGGAGTTTGCGGCAGTAAAGAAGTACAAGGAAGAGATGATACAGCGTGCCCGTACCCAAGAGTATGTAGAAACCTATTTGGGCAGAAGGCGCTACCTGCGCGAAATCAACGAGCGCAACCAAGTAATGCGCGGACACGCCGAGCGCAATGCTGTAAATACGCCGATTCAAGGTACGGCTGCCGATATGATTAAAATTGCCATGATTCGTATTCATCGCTGGCTCAAAGAAGAAAAGCTGCAAAGCAAGATGATTTTACAGGTTCACGATGAATTGGTCTTTGATGCGCCCCAAAGCGAGGTCGAAATCCTCAAGAAGCACATTCCTATGCTCATGAAGCAAGCCCTGCCGCTGCCCGTACGCATGGAGGTAGAAGTAGGCGTAGGCAAAAACTGGCTGGAAGCACACTAAGCCCCAACAAAAAGACCTGCCTCAATAGGACAGGTCTTTCCTTGTAAATCTTCAAATTAAACCGTTATTCACTTATCTTTTGCCTTCTTTATAGAGATTTTGCAGGGTTTTTTTGGCTACCGAAGATACACTGAGCAGGTACTCTAAGTCGCCCTTTTGGTAAGTAACTTTCAGGTGCAGTTGGCCTTCACCCTTGATTTTTTGCAAAATTTTTTCCAAATCACCTATTTCCAAATGCAACTGTGTATTTTGATAGGAGCTTCTGTGCAGCTCTTCAAAAGCCTCACTGTCGGCTTTTTCCCAAGTGCTGCCATCATAACTGATATATAAAAATACTTCGCGCGTATCTTTTTCGAGGTTAGCTACCATTTCAGAAAACAAAAAAGGCTGCCCCAAGTAGTTGGGAATGGCCACAAAACTTTGTTGATAGGCCAAAGGAGCACCAAAAGGCTGAGGAGCCACAGGGCTGTGTGCCAAGGCTTGTGCAAAGTACAAAAAGCTAAGAAGAGCGGTGAAGAAAAAAGTTTTCATTGGGCAGAACCTTTTAAGTTGATTTACGTAACAAAGATATTTTATATATTCGCAAATAGAAATGAGCACCTTCGTCGGCTTCCTAAACAGGTGTAAGGAATCATCTAAGCCACTGTATTCTTTTCTTTTAAATTAATAAATTCCCTAATCGGCATTACCTATGTCGCTCCAAAAACACTTGGCGAAGCAATATCCTTCTCTGTATTATTCTATTGTAAGCGTATTTTCTGCATTTCTGCTTTTCTTTCTGTTAGATGTAATTTTTCCCTTACAAAGTCAAGTTCCCTATGCCTCTTTGGTTTTAGACCGCGAGGGCGAGGTGTTGCACGCATTTTTGGCCATAGACGACAAGTGGCGCTTTAAAACGGAGTTGGAAGAGATAAGCCCCACGCTGCGCAAAGCCATCATCCAAAAAGAAGACAAATATTTCTATTATCATTTCGGTATCAACCCTTTGGCCTTGCTGCGCGCGGTGTACAACAACCTGCGCCAAGGCAAGCGCACTTCGGGGGCTTCTACCATTACCATGCAAGTAGCCCGCCTGCTGGCTCCCAAAGAGCGCACCTATAGCAATAAGCTTATAGAGATGTGGCGGGCTTTGCAGCTCGAATGGCATTATTCTAAGCGCGAAATCTTGCAGATGTATCTCAATTTAGTGCCCTACGGAGGCAATGTAGAGGGCATCAAGGCGGCCTCACTTTTTTATTTTGATAAGCTCCCCCTCCAACTCAGCATTGCAGAAGCAACTACGCTGGCGCTCATTCCCAACCGCCCCAACAGCTTGGTCATGGGTCGGCACGCTTCCGAAATACTCCGCCAACGCAACCGCTGGCTCAGGCGCTTTGCCGAAGAGGGTATTTTTGACGAAGAATCTATCAAAAATGCCCTGCGTGAGCCCTTGCCCAGCCGCCGCTATACCTTGCCACAAGTAGCGCCCCATTTAGCAAGGCGCTTGCAGCAGGAATATCCGCAGCAGCCCAACCTACGCAGCAGCTTGCGCAAGCCCTTGCAACTCAAAGTAGAGCAGCTGGTATATAACTATGTGCAGCGACAAAAAATATATGGCATCCACCATGCCGCCGTGCTGCTTATCAACAATGCCACACTGCAAGTGGAGGCTTATGTAGGCTCGCCCGATTTTGCAGATGCACAACTCGCCGGACAGGTAGATGGCGTAAAAGCCTTGCGCTCGCCGGGCAGCACGCTCAAGCCCTTGGTGTATGCCCTCTGCTTTGAAGAAGGAACAATGACTCCCAAGTTTATTCTCCACGATGTGCCCACGGACTGGAACGGCTACCAGCCCGACAATTTTCACAAAGATTTTAGTGGAAAAGTAAGCGTAGAAAAAGCGCTGGCACAATCGCTCAATATTCCGGCGGTAAAGGCCTTGGAGCTACTTTCGGTGGAGAAATTTGTCAATACGCTCATCGAGATGGATTTCAAGCATCTTCAAAAACAAAAACAAAGAATTGGTCTTTCGATGATTCTCGGCGGTTGTGGCGTAAGCTTAGAGGAGTTGGGCGGCCTCTTTGCCATGCTGGCCAACCGAGGGCAATATTGGCCTTTGCAATACCTGCACCAAGCGCCGCTGCCCGCTGCCAAGCAGATACTAAGCGAAGCCACGGCACACAGCATTACCGAGGTGCTGGCACTTGCCAGCCGTCCCGACTTGCCCAAGGCCTATCAATATGCACGCAATCTGCCCAAAATCGCTTGGAAAACAGGCACTTCTTATGGGCGCAGAGATGCTTGGAGCATCGGCTACCATCGCCAATATACCATTGGAGTATGGTTGGGCAACTTTTCGGGCAAGGGTGTACCCGAACTTACAGGTGCTGAAGTAGCCACTCCCTTGCTCTTTGAGCTTTTCAAAACAGTAGAAGTACAAGCCGAAGCGCTTTGGTGGCCTACTCCCAAAGAAATGCAGCATCGCTTGGTATGTGCTGAAAGCGGTCTGCCTCCCGGTACCGATTGCGAAGACCAAGTACTCGATTTCTACCTGCCGCTGCGCTCTGCCACACACACCTGCGAACACCTCAAGAGCCTGAAGGTATCTGAAGACGGACGATACACTTATTGTGCATCCTGTGCGCCTGCCAGCGGCTACCGTGTAGAGCAATATCCTAATTTGGGAGCAGACTTGATAGCATTTTATGAAAGTAGAAATATTGCCTATCGGCGTATGCCTCCGCATTTTCCCGACTGCAAAGTGGTGGCGCAAGAAGGGGCACCCAAAATCACCTCGCCCACCGCAGGCAAAGAGTACCTGATAGATTTTGCCTCGCCTACGGAGCTGATGCTGGCTTGCCAAACAGAAAATGATGTAAAAAAAGTGTATTGGTACATCAACGACCGCTTTTATCAAGAGGCCGATGCCCAAAAGCCCCTCTTCTTTTTGCCGGAAAAAGGCTTGGTGAAAATCTCTTGCAGCGATGACAAAGGCCGCAATACCAATATCAAGATACGGGTGCTTCAAGAGTGAAGTATCTTATAAAATTTCAGGCTGATTTAACGTAAAAATGCCTGCAAAATGATTCCTCATTTGCAGGCATTGTGTGTATTGGCACAGAAGAAGTCTTATTCGCCTTCCTCTTTCTTTTTCTTAGCTGGCGCTTTTTTGGCTTTTGGCTTTTCTTCGGCAGTAGTCTCGCCGCTCACTTCTTCAGTTTTTTTGGCTTTGGCAGGCGCTTTTTTAGGCTTTTCCGCCTTTACCTCAGCTTCGGCACTTTCGCTCTCAGCTTTTTTGGCCTTGGCAGCAGCTTTTTTGGGCTTTTCTTCCTTGCTTTCAGCTTTTACCTCTTCTTGTGCGGGGACTTCTTCAGTTGTATTTTGCGCCTGCGCTCTGTCGAGCAGAGCAGGGGCTTGCTGTGCCAGAATAGCGTACCAAGCTACCAGCTTTTTAATATCAGAAGGATAGACCTTGTCAATATCATATTCAGGTACAATTTCGCCAATAAAAGCCATCAGAGCGGCAGATTCCGCCTTAGACTCTATGGGCAAAGTCAGTTGGTATTTTTCAAAAATTCTGAACAAAACTTCCTCCAAGGCCAAGGCACCTTCTTTGTCGGTAGTGTAGATAGAGATTTCTTTCAGTACGGATACTTTGCTGGAAGCGCTTACGGCAAGCTTCTTCTTTTGGCTGTCCAAAGATTCTACAATTACCCCGTTGCGGGTAGGCTTCAGGATTCGGAACAGACCCCCTTTGCCGGAAATAGCGGCGATTTCTTTTAATTCCATGCGCTTTGTTTAAAATTTTGGGTTACGGGTACATCAATGTTGTTTTATAATTGTTTGGCGTAGGCCTCATTGATTGCTTTGATGTAAGAGAGTATTTCTTCTCTGCCTAAGTGTTTGATGGCAGAACTAAGGAAATAGTCGGGGAGTTCTTCCCAAGTTTTGAGCATTTCTTGGGTGTATTGTTGAAGGTTTTTCTGGAGCTGCGTACTGCTGAGCTTGTCTGTTTTGGTAAATACAATGGCAAATGGCAACTGCTGTGTACCCATCCACTCGAAAAACTCCAAGTCAATGGCTTGTGGCTCCAAGCGGATATCTATCAGTACAAAAGTATTGAGCAGGTTTTCGCGGTGTTGCAGGTAGTTTTTAATCATCTTGTGCCAAGACTCCTTCTCTTGCTTGCTGACCTTGGCAAAGCCGTAGCCGGGCAAGTCCACCAGATACCAAGACTCATCAAAAAGAAAATGGTTGATGAGCTGGGTTTTGCCGGGGGTTTGAGAGGTTTTTGCCAAGTTTTTGCTCCCCGCCAGCATGTTAATCAGCGAAGACTTCCCCACATTGGAGCGGCCAATAAAGGCATACTCCGGCTTTTGTGTTTTGGGACAGCCTTTGTAGCTGGTGCTGCTTGCTTCAAACTTTGCGCTCATTGCTTTGAATTTTAGGCCACAATTTTAATGATTTTCTTTGGAAAATAAAAGTTCCCAACCATAAACTGTGCGCACAAAGCCGAAAGCGGCACTTAGGCCACCGAAGTACCGGGCAAAGCTTTGAGTGCGGCGATGGTGGCAGCAGGGGCTTCGGACTTGAACACGAAACTGCCCGCCACGAGTACATCGGCACCCGCTTGCCAGAGCAGTGCTGCATTTTGGCTGTTTACTCCCCCATCTATTTCAATCAGCGTACTTGCGCCTGCCGCCTGAATCATCTGCCGAAGCTGATATACTTTGTCATAGGTTTTTTCGATGAAGCGTTGCCCTCCAAAGCCCGGGTTTACCGACATCAAGCATACCAAGTCTATATCTTGTATCAAATTTTCTAAGAGGTGCACCGGGCTGTGCGGATTCAGCGCCACACCGGCTTGGCAGCCTAAATCCTTGATTTGCTGGAGCGTGCGGTGCAAATGCGGGCAAGCTTCATAGTGTACGGTAAGCACATCAGCACCCGCTTGCTTAAAATCGGCCAGATAGCGTTCCGGCTGCACAATCATCAGATGTACATCCATAGGCTTGCGTGCGTGCCGTTGAATGGCCTCGCATACGGGCAACCCAAAAGAGAGGTTGGGTACAAAAACCCCATCCATAATATCAATGTGCAGCCAATCGGCTTGGCTCTTGTTGAGCATTTCTACATCTCTTTGGAGGTTGCCAAAGTCGGCAGCCAAGAGCGAAGGAGCAATGATAGGGGCAGAAAGCTGTGCCATAGGAAGTTGTATTAGAAAATCATCAGAAAACAAAGCTTTTGCTTTATAACACAAGAAGGTTTTTCAGAGCTTGAAAAACCTTCTTGTGGGCCTTGAGAGGCGCTTATTTTCCTGCGGTACGCTTCTTTTCGTGGTTACGCAACCAAAAACCTACGCCAAAGGAAACGGCGAAAAGCAGTACGAAAAAGATATAGGCAACGGTTTCGGTAGCCTTAATGTCGTGAAATTCAGGAAGCATATATGTAAGCGTTTAGATGCGAATGTGTTTGATAGCACAAAAAAAAAGAATATTGCTGAGAAATAAAAGTCTCTCCTCAGAAAATTGTTTTCTTTTTCATTTTTTAGGCCATTTTTCTAACAAAATCTGCAATTTTTTGGAGCGCTTTTCCCGCTTCAGGAAGTCTATCGCCGATTACATGCCATACGTGTGGCATATTTTCCCACACTTCCAAATCTACCGCTACCCCTGCCGCCTTCATTTTTTCTTCCAGCAGTATGCTGTCATCGTAAAGAAGGTCATTGGTGCCCACTTGGATAATCGTAGGCGGAAAGCCCTCAAAATTGGCATAAAGCGGCGATACCAGCGGATGTTCCAGCATTTGGAGGTCGGGTACATACAGCTTTCGTACAATGTCCAAATATTCGCGGGTTACGATATGGTCTTGTTTGGCTTTTTGAGTAATAGAAGGTGCTTGGAGGGTAAGGTCGGCCCAAGGCGCAATCAACACTAATCCTGCGGGCATCGGCAGACCTTCTTCCCGCAGCTTTTGTAGCAATGCCAAGCAAAGTCCACCGCCTGCCGAGTCGCCCATCAATACGATTTCCCCCGGTGCTTTGCCTTGCTTGAGTAGCCATTCATATACCAGCAGGCTCTCGCTCAAAGCCGAGGGGAAAGGGCGCTCCGGTGCTTTGGCATATTCAAAAGCCGCCACTTGACAACCCACTACAAGGGCTATTTTGGATAGCAAGCCTTCGTAGCTACGCATACTACCTACCACATAGCCGCCGCCATGCAGATACAGCAAGGTATGCTTTTGGGTGATTGTGGGCGGATTGAAATATTCAATACGAATCCCATTAGCTCCTGTGGCGCTGCGCTGCACTTCGGGCGCTAAGGGAATGAGCCTGCCGATGCGGTCGAAACGGCGGCGTGCGCCCTCTACGGAGAAAGTTTTGTGACGATTTTTGTACTTCTGCCAACGCAGATAGGCATTGACGATGTAGGATTGGATGCTGGGCATGGTGATAAATGATGAAAAAATGACTAAAAATCATTGAAGTCCTTCACCATAACCCTTTTCTATTGAGAAAGGTTGTAGCGCACCTGAAAGCCCACTGCCGTATTGGTACGTGGGAAAGAGCTGGAGATAGCCGGCGTATTGATATTGCGCTCAAAATAAGCCTGTACCGTAAGGCGCTGATCCACATTGTAGCTCACGTTGGGCTTGAGCTGGAAGTTGAGATTACCTCCTGTAATTGCATCCTCTTGGTCAAAATTGCGTTGGAAGGTCTTGGTATCTCTGATGGCAAAGTCGCAGCGGAAGTCCAAGTTATTTTTGAGTATGATATTGCGGCGATTAGAGTCTTTGAAAGGCAGGCGCAAGTTTTTCTTGGAGTAGCCCAAGCCAATCACGATGTCATCGCTCCGAATCTCAGTAATTTGTCCATTGAAAAGGCTGAGGCTTACATCACGGCTTTTGTTGAAATCCACACGCACTGTCAGGTTGTCTTTGGTGCGTACATTGATTCCGATGAGTGGCGCCAGCCTTTCCGAGAGAATCACTTGCCCTACTACGAATACCGGCACGAAAAGACTGTCTAAATTAGTAAGATTCGGGTTGAGGTATTGCTGCTCATTAACATTGAGGCCTATCAAGCTTGGGTCGCGGTATTCAAGCGAAGAGGTGTAATTGGCCACACGGTAGTCGGAGGCATAGCTATGGGTGATATTGACCGTCGTAAAAATTTCTTTCAGAAATCCCACTTTCGACAAGCCCGCATAGTCTAAGCGCCAATTGGGCAAGGGAATGGCCGGAAAAGCCGACAAGCTGGAGGTATTGGGGTCGCGACCTGTATAGGCTGCCAGAAAAGCACTGATAAGCACATCTTGCGAACGACTGTCGTAGCGGCTTTCGGCGGAGGCATTAGGGTTTTGGGCGGTAAGGCGGCGGCGGAATATCTCGGTATAGGTAATAAACTCTCTGAAAGTCTCTGAGTTGGCTGTGTTGTCGCTGCTTCTGAAGGTCGTACCCAAGGAAATCATACTCAAACTATAGCTACCCGTACGCACAGGGCTGAGCGACTCATACACATCGAGGGTATCGTTGTAGCGGAATATCTCTTGGAATCCGGCGGTACGTTGTCGCTTCATGTCCACTTGTATCTTAAAATCTCTGAAAGGCTCTATGGCCGTTTGGATGGCCAAATTTTCAGTCAGGTTTTGCATAAAAGGCATATTCTGCACCAAGCTGCTGTCGGAGCGCACCAGCCAGCCATTTTGCTCGGCCCTGAAGCGGATGTTGGGGTCTTGGCTACCCAATATAAAATCCCAGCCCGGCGCATTGAAGGCTTGGTCGAAGCCCATATACTTGGCCGAAGGGGCAAAGCCCGGCAAGCGCGTGCCCTCTTGGAGGCTGTAAGTAACGTTGATGCTCCGCACCATCATCAGCACTCTGGCAGCTCCTTGGAGTACTTTCAGCTCGCTTTTCTTGACTTTGGCCGTATCTCGCGGATTGGGGCGAGCGGGCTGCGCGGGTTTGACATCATTTACCTTTTTCAAGAAGCTTACTTTGTTGTAAAGCTTTACCAAGTCCAAGCGTCCACGCAGATTTTGCTCGCGAGCGTTGCTGATGGTATTGCCCAAAATATCGGCCAAGCCAAAAGAAGCCGCCGTCCACTGGTAATCTACACGGTAGCCCAAATCGGTACTGAGCCAATCCGTCAGCGGAAACTTATCAAAAGGCACTTTGTAGTTTACATTGACATTTTGCCGGAAATTCTGCATCCTGCCTAAGCGGAGCAAGTTGATACGTACCGAATCGCGGCTGGCTTGGGTGTTGATTTCTCCGGCAGGCTCATCTATGATAGAATTGGCCGTGGCGGCATAGTTGAGCGAAAGCCCTTTGGTGATATTCCACTGCAAATCGTAAGAACGGTTGAAAAGGAAGTATTTCTCGAAGAAAGGCTCGAAGCTCTCTCCGGCAAACTGCCCCGAGCGCAGCTCTGTACGGGTAAAGGTGCGGTCTAAGTCGCCTCTGATGGTAATACTGGTGGGTACGAAATTGAGGTTGAAGTCTTTGATAAGGCGCAGCCAAGGCGAGTTCAGCAGCTTCGATTTACTATTCTTAAAAGGCTCCCAAGGCTTTACTTGGCTGGTATAGGTATAGGTAAGGCCTGTTTTCCAGTTTTGTTGCAGAAACTGCGCCGTACCAATATCGCTGCGTTCTATATCGCTATACGCCCAATTAAAGCCAAAATTGCTAATATCATAAAATCTACTCGGCCCCTGCGAGGTTTTTATCTTACGTACATTGGTAAAATTGATACTGCGCCGGGTTTCGTTTTCTTCTACAAGCTGCAAGTAGCGGTCGCGCTGCCCCTCATCATCAAACTTATCCACAGAGCGGTCGAGGCGTACGTCAGGGTCGAGTGGGTCGAACTCCGGCGATATATTGCGGCGCTGATAGCTCACAAACATCGGCACACGTAAGCCTGCCTTTTGGGGCAAAAATTTATCTAAGGCAAAAGTACCTTGTACCTCGTACTGTTTCGTAGTGGCTACTTCTCGCTCGGCGATGCGGGTATTGAGCCCCCCAAAGCCAAAGGTACGGATGCTTCCCGTAGCGGTGATATTGGCAAAATCAGCCAACTGTACATTCAGGCGGGCAGTGGCAGCGTAGCCATTGGTCTGGTCAAATTCCGTAGCCCTTAGTTCATTAAACCACACACAAGCCGACTTCGGCAAAGCATCGTCATTAGGGATATTGGGATTTCTTACCCCCAGCATCACCACCAATGCAGCGCTGAGGTCGGGGTTTCCCACTACCGTTACGCGGTACTGCCCCACGCTGCGGCTGTAAGGGATAAAGAGATTGCTCAAGCCCCTGATGCGGTTACGCTCTACTTTGGTGTCAATGATATCCTCAATGGCAATGTCCAATTCGTTTTCCAAAGGCCATATTATGCGGCGGCGGGCATCACGGTTACCTGTATTTACCACATCTTGCTGGCGCGTCAGGTTCAGGGGAATTTCTATCTCATAGTAGTTTTCCGTAAAGTCTGTACCAAGGCGTATAATGGCACTCATCTCGCCATCGCGGGCATCGGAGCTGTTGGCGTGTACAAACATGCGCAGCCTTTTGTAGAAGCGGAGGTTCAGGTTGGTATTTTTGAAAATGGCACGGGCATCTTTGTCTTGCAGGCCTTCTACACATACTTGTATGGCCTGTTCGTTCAGCTCTCGGTTGTTGATACTGGCAATATCGCGGTCGCGCACTACGCCCGGAGGCAAATCGTAGGGAATCGCCCCATCGCTGGTAATGGCTGAGTTTTCTTCTAAGTTTACTACCGATACCGTAAAGCCGGGGTCGTTGGGTTCGGTGGGGAGCTGGAAGTTGCTGCTGCTCAAATTGCCCAAAAATCTTCGCCATTGGCTCGACACAAACTGAAACTGCGCCAATCGTGCCACCACAGGCTGCTGAAAGTTGGTCATTACCATACGTGCAAAACGAATAGACTTAAAGCCATCAATATTGCCTACTTTACTGTCGAATTGGCGAATCGGAATACGGAAGAGGTACCAATTTACATCATCACCTTGAGTGATATTATTGTCGGTAACTTGTACTTTGTCCACAATATAGTTGCGCCCCACCACCAAGTCTTGTCTGCGCAGCGATATACGGTATTGGTAATACTCTTCGAGTTCGTTGAGGGTATTGTCGCCGTTGAGGTCTTCATTGTCGGGCAGGTTGGTACCTGAGGGGGTAAAAGCGCCTCCGGTGTTTTCGGGAGAGTTATTTTGGGTATTGTTGTAATACTTGTATCTCTCAATGATTTTGGCATTACGTGCATCCAAATCAGCCCCAAAATAAAACTGAAAATTATCGGCAGAGGGGTCATTAAGGATGCTTTCGCGGGCTGCGGGCGTTACACTGTTGATATAGTCGGCAAAGAAGGAAGTTTCGTCAGCATCGTTGAGGCCGTCTAAGCCCACATCTTGCAGAGGTCGTGCGCCCGGGCTGTTGTCGAAGGCATTGTTGATATATTGCTGCCGAGGCACATTGCCCCAAGCGGTTTGGTCGCTTTGGCCTTCGGGACTGATAGGCAGGCCGTTTTCAAAGAAGTGGCGGCTATCACGCATAATGTCTTCCGAAACACTGCCCAACTGGAAGTACAAATCTCCTCCGGTGGTATTGTTTACGCCATTTTCACCATCTACAATCACCCTTCCGCGCTCGCCTTCGATGAAGGGGTCGAGCATCCAAAACTCCAAGAATTCGATGTTGGCATTGTCAAAATCCACCTCCGTAGTAATAGCTCTGGTAATGGCGCCAAAGTTGGCCTGTGGGTTGGGCAAGCGGCCATCAGGCAGCAGGTTGGGATTGTAGTTGTAAGGGCCGCGTTCTTCAGGAAAGAAGGCCAAGTCGAAGGTGGTTTCGTTGGTAGCGATATTGTCGAACTGGCGGTTTCTGAAAATCTCTTGTGGAATCACCGGGCGCATGTAGTGATTGCGCAAGTCGTTTTCGTTGATATTGTTGGGGCGACCATTGACACCAGTTCTGTAAAAAGTATTGTCCACATTGTACCAAGCCAGCAGCGCCCTTCGGTAGTTGAAGTCCAGCGGGTTGCCCGGATTGAACTCGCTAATGAGAGGCGGTGTAGAACCCAGCTTCCAGCGCAGGTTGGCGGTACGGGTAAGGTCGAAAGGGGTGCGTGCGCCCTCAAAGTCATCAATAAAAGACACCGCCCCACTGAGTGCGGCAGCATCAGGAATGAGCTGGGCGGCTTCGGCATTGAAGGTGATAGTGGACTTTTCTTTGGTTTGGATAAAGGGAATCGCATCTACCATACGGGTCAGAAAGCGCGAATCCTTTTTGAGGGCAACGTCCACACCCAGCATGGTGTTGTTGAGTGCCTCTGAGCCGATGTTTACGCGGGTGAGTACGGGGCGCTCGCGGAGGGTCATCCAAGTAGCACCGATATTGATGTCTTTGTCCACGGCATAGTCGAAGCGTGTACCCAAAAAGGTGCGCGGCTGTACATTGAAGAAATCTGCTTTTTCGTAGTCAATGGTAATCTCCTTGCCCGAAGCCAAGATAGCTTCATTGGTAATGTTTACTTGCCCCGTACTGTAATTCACCACATAGTCTTGTCCTTCGGTAAGCTGTATGCCTCCGGCGCGCACGATTACAGAGCCTTCGGGTACATTGATGCCGGGCAAGAAGGCCGAATTGCCGGAAGCTCCTTCTAATTGCCCTTTTACAAAGAATTTATTTTTGTTGGCAAAGTTATTTTGAGCATCATTGCGCGTACCGGTATAAAGCTCCTGAAACACATATTTATTGATGAGTGCTTGCTCTGTATTTGGATTAAATTGCGTGCGCAAAAAGCTGCCAAAAGGCTCTAAAACCGGAAATATCACACGGCCATTAGCCGTATTGATGGTAAGACCTTCTACAAAATCGAAATTGCCATCGCCGATGGAGCGCCCTTGACTGTCTATCTGTCGGTCGCCGCGAGGGTTGAGCTGGTCTAAACCAAAAATACGCAAGAGCTGGATATTGCGTGTATTGGCTCCTTCTTGCAGGGCGGGGTTGTCCACACCCGTAATATCATCACGATACACGATGCGGAGCTGAAAGTTGCTTTGTGTTACCTGTGTGGCACCGAGTGGATAGATATTTTTCATCATCAAATTCCACATCGGCAAGTCGGTACGGATAGTAGAAGGGCGGAGCATTTTCAAGAATACCACTTCTTCTTGAGGGCGATTGAGGTAGTCGTCGGAAAGCTCTCCTACCCGAAAGACCTGCCCATTGAGGGTATATTCGTAAGCTACGGCCAGAATTTCGTCGTTGCGGAGGGCAGTATTAAGCGAAATATAGCCAAGCTGCTGATGAAATACATATTCATTCGGCTCCAAGCGGCGTGCGCCTCGGAGTACTTCAAAATCTTCGCCACGGCGCAGGTTTTGGGCGATGGCCGCATTGCTCACGGTTTCAGCATTGCGAAAAGGAGCATTGTCGCGGAGGTTGCCAAAGAGGGCATTGGCTTGGTTAGAGGCGGGAGCATTGGGCGCACCCGTACCTACAAAAGGATTGGCAGGCTTGTGGGGTTGGGCTTCTCCCAAATCCATAAAACCTACTACATTGCGCAGGGTTTGGGTGTTGTTGGTGCGATTGGTTACATATACTTCTACCCTTGTAACGAAAACGCCTGAGTTTACTACTGGCAGCGTACGCAGGGCAGGCTCGTAGGCGTTGCGGTGAAATTGGGAGAGGAAAAAGTGCTTGTTTTCTTCGTAGTCGGTAGCGCGGACCTCGAATTTACGAAGCTGTGCGCCGCCGCCTTGTATCACTACTTGGTCGCGCGAGGCTCTTTGCTGCGAGAATACAGAGTTTACACGAAGTTTGCCAAATTTCAGCTCCGTACGTGCCCCAAAGAGGTTTTGACTGCCTGTAATGAGCGAGGTGGGCAGCGGGAAATTGATATTTCCGAACTCTATTTTTTGGATAATCTCTTCAGGATATCCGGTGTATTCTACCCGAAAGTTGTTCTCGAAGTCGAAGCTGGCTTTGGTATCGAAGGCGGTGGTGATACGCAGCTTATCGCCTACTTGCCCTACCAAGTTGATGTTGGCGTGGGGGTCGAAGTCGAAAACCCCATTGCGCTGGCGCGCTGCCGGAATGGCCGGATTGGCTACGTTTTGGCGGCGGTAGGCAAGGTCTAAGTTTACGAATCCGGTGGGCTTGAACTCCACATAGTCGCCCCCAAAGATAAGCCCAAAGAGGCGGTTATTGACGGGAATACGGGGCACTATCCCTTTGGCGGCAGAGGTGCTGGTTTCTTCGCCTACGCCAGCGCCGGCATTGCGCCAATAGTCGCGGATAATCTGCCTTTGACGATAGTTGTTCAGCTCCTCATAGCTCATCAGGCTGGGTGGGCGGTAGTCGAAGTCGCCAATTTTCTCTTCGATGGTGTAATTTTGTAGGCTGGAGTCCACCCTAATTTCTTTTTTCAGGTTGCTTGGCGCAATCTTGAGTGCCGACTTGGTGGGTTTGGTACTGAAGGGATTGCCGTAGCGGTCGCCAAAATTGTAGGTAGAGAAGCGATTGGGGCGGTACTTGAGTTTGCGCAGGGAGTCTTCGTCGCCGGTATCGCGCAGATAGTGCTGATAATGGTAGGTAATGTGGGGTTTATCGGCCAAAAACCAAGCCCCAAGAGACAAGAGCAGGCTACCAAAGAGAAGTGTATGGAGGTTGGTTTGGAACAATGTTTACACACATTAGGAAGTGGTACAAAGGGAACGCAGCACTACATTTTGAGCGCTTGTTTGATAAGCTCCTCCAAGCTGAGGGCTTCGCCTTGTTGCTGCTTGAGGATGATTTCGATGTTTTTTTCGGCACTTGCCTTGGGCAGGCCGAGGGTGGTGAGGGCGAGGAGCGCTTCTTCGCGCACGCCGCGGTAATGAGGCACTTGCCCTGTGCTACTTCCTGTAAGGGCAAGCTCTTTACGCATTTTGTCGGAAAGTTCTAATATCACTCTTTGTGCAGTTTTTTGGCCTATTCCTTTGATAGATTGAATCGTCTTGACCTCTTCTTGGGCGATGGCTTGCTGGATTTCGAGCGGCGACAAGGAAGAGAGCATCACCATGGCGGTACCTGCACCGATACCCGATACAGAAATCAATTCCAAAAAAAGCTTGCGTTCCGAGCTTTCTGCAAAGCCGAAGAGGTTGTGCGCATTTTCTTGTATTTGTAGATAGGTGAATAGTTTTACAAGGCCTTGGGAGGCTTGCTGTAACAAAGCAAAGGTATGAAGAGAGATTCTGATTTGATAGCCCACTCCTCCTACATCAATAATCGCTTGTGTTGCTTCGAGCTGGGCCAATTTGCCACTGATGTATGCAAACATAAGAGCTGTTAGGTGATAAAACTTTAGGTTTAATAAAAAAATGGGTGGTAAGGTAAGCTTTTTTCTGGAAAAGTCTCTTGCCCCAAGTATTTAACTTGAGGCAAGAGCAGTGGCAAGGCATCGTAAAAGCTTAGTCGGGCTTGTCGTGAAAGAACTTATTATTGCCCAAAATCTGGTTTTCGTCGCTGAGGTTGTAGCGTGATACTTTTTTCTCAGAAGAATGCGGCACATCTTTCAGCTCAATATTTTTGCGCAGGTAGGCCGGCACTTCGGTTTTCTCTTTGATATCATCTTTGCCGCTTTCGCCATAAGAAGTGCTGATTTGCTTGAGGGCTTTCTTGCGGTCTTCGGCTTGCTGCTGGAGTTTCAGCTTTTTGAGTTCAAGCTCAGAAAGAGGCTTCTCTTCCTCCGCTTCTTCTTCTTTTTGGGGCGTAACTACCGGCGTTTTTTCTTCGGGTGCTTCTTCAAGATGAAAATACACTTTCTTCACCTCTTCTTTTTGGGGCTCTTTGTTTTCCCCGGTAATCGTTTTGGACACATTCAGAATCGGCTTGCTTTCAAGCAGTATCTCACGATTGACTTCCTTGCTGCTCTCTTGGGTTTCTTGTTTTCTTGTTTCCAAGACATTGCCTTCGGTATCATATACTATTTTTTTTTCTGAAAAAGGGACATTTTCAGCCGTAGAAAATCCGGTAGCAATTACCGTTACGCGTACCGCTTCGCCCAAGCTGGGGTCTATGCCGTTGCCATAGATAAAGTCGGCATCGTCGCCTGCTCTGGAGCGCACATACTCGGTGATTTCTCCAAACTCATCCATTTGCAGTTCGGCTTTATCGCCCGACATCACGGAGAGCAAAATCTTTTTAGCACCTTTAATATCGCGGTTATTGAGCAAGGGCGAAGCCAAGGCCTCTTCCACAGCTTTGAGGGCACGGTCTTCGCCTTCGGCTTTGGCAGAACCCATCACCGCCGAGCCGGAGTTGCTCATCACCGTTCTCACATCTTCAAAATCCACATTTACATAAGCCTGTACGGTAATCAGCTCGGCGATGCTTTTGGCGGCAGTAGCCAAGATATTATCAGCTTGGGCATAAGCCTGCGACATGGTCATGTTGCCATAGATTTCGCGGAGCTTGTCATTGGAAATCACCAATACGGTATCGCAGTATTTGCGCAGCTCTTCAATACCCTTGAAAGCTTGTTCAATCTTTCTTTTTCCTTCAAAGAAAAAAGGGGCTGTAACGATGCCCACGGTAAGCACCCCCAAATCGCGGGCAATTTGGGCAATAACCGGCGCAGCACCCGTACCGGTACCGCCGCCCATACCTGCCGTAATAAACACCATTTTGGTATTGGTGCTGAGCATTTCGCGTATTTGCTCTTTGCTTTCGATGGCGGCCTCTCTGCCCTTTTCGGGGTTCGCACCCGCTCCAAGTCCTTCGGTGAGGTCAGCACCGATTTGCAGCTTTACGGGCACAGGGCTACCGCTGAGGGCTTGGGCATCGGTGTTGCATACGATAAATTCTACATCTTTGATACCTCTGTTGTACATGTGGTTTACGGCATTATTGCCACCACCGCCTACCCCAATTACCTTGATGATAGACTTCAATTGCGTTGTAGGTACAAATCTATATGACATAAGTTTTTCGTTCTTTCGCTAAGGAATTTATACATTGAGCACCCTTTTTTCTGTAAAAATGTAGAATAAAACTTACATTACAAAATCTTTTGCCTCAAAATCGTAATTTAAAGGCTGTAAAGCAAATGTTTGTTCCAAAAAAATTATACAAGCTACTGACTTCCTTCCCTTACGCAGGGCAAAGACTTGATGTTACGTTTTTAGGGCAAATGTGTGGCCTTGATAAAGCAGACTTGAAGAAAGCCTCACACAAATTTAACAAAAGCCTTGTATCTGCCAAGAGCTTGCTTCAAATTCTTTTTGCAGCGCAAAGATACGAAGGAGAGTAGATTTTTCACTACTTTTGTTTTAGAACCAATCCCCCTCAAATGAACGATGGCTACACTTCTCATTCTCAATGCAATGGCTGTAAACGAAGGCAAACAGTTTCCTACAGATATCTTTGTGCGTGATGGCATCATTGAAAAAATAGAAAGGAATCTGAGCCATTTGCTTGCCGATGAGGTGATAAATGCCGAGGGACTGCACTTGCTGCCGGGCGTGATAGATGACCAAGTACACTTTCGTGAGCCGGGGCTTAGCCACAAAGCGAATATCTACACCGAATCGCGGGCAGCAGTGGCCGGAGGTACTACCAGCTTTATGGAAATGCCTAATACTGTACCCAACACCCTTACACAAGAGCTGCTGGAAGAGAAGTACCAAATTGCTGCTCGCAGCTCCTTGGCCAATTACTCTTTTTTTATGGGGGTATCCAACGACAATCTGGAAGAGGTACTCAAAACCAATGCGCAACGTGTATGCGGCCTGAAGATATTTATGGGCAGTTCTACGGGTAATATGCTGGTAGATGCACCCAATACCTTGGAGGCCGTTTTCAGCCGGAGCAATTTGCTCATCGCTACACACTGTGAAGATGAAGCTACCGTGCGAGAAAGTATCGCCCGCTACCGCGAGCAGTATGGCGAAGATGCCCCAGCCTCGATACACCCCTTGGTGCGCAATGAGGAGGCTTGCTGGCGCTCCTCTTCTTTTGCCAGAGATTTGGCCAAGAAGCACAACACTCGCCTGCACATCTTGCATATATCTACCGAGGAGGAAATTGCTCTGTTTGACAATACAATTCCTCTTGCCCAAAAACGCATCACAGCGGAGGTGTGTGTGCATCATTTGTGGTTTACCGCCGACGACTACGCACGCTTGGGTTCGCAAATCAAGTGTAATCCGGCCATCAAAGCACCACGCCATCGCCCCAAACTTTGGGAAGCCCTCTTAGACGACCACTTCGACATCATTGCCACCGACCACGCCCCACATACTTGGGAAGAGAAGTCGCACGGCTATTGGCAAAGCCACGCGGGCTTGCCTTTGGTGCAGCATGCGCTTGTGATGATGCTGGAGGCCGTTGCCCAAGGGCGTATCAGCTTGGAGAAAGTAGTTGAAAAAATGAGCCACGCACCGGCTGTATGCTTTCAGATTCAAAAAAGAGGTTTTTTGAGAGAGGGCTATTGGGCAGATTTGGTGTTGGTAGATTTGCAAGCGCCCCAAGAAGTACGCAAAGAAAATCTGCTCTACAAGTGCGGCTGGTCGCCACTGGAAGGGCAACGTTTTGGAGCTACCGTACGCCACACCATTGTATCAGGGCATTGGGCTTACCGCAATGGCCTGTTCCACGAGGGGCAGAGTGGGCAGCGGCTTTTGTTTGAGCGCGACAAGTCCTGAAAGTGAGATGATGAAACCAATTTTTTGCCAACTGCTATTGAATGACTGAATAGCAAGGATAATTACTTTTCAAATGTAACAAAAAATCCGCCTTCCACACAACCCAAAGCCTATCCAAACAGTTTTTCGATAGTACTATTTCTCTTTTTACTTTTGCACGCCCTCTGGTTCAAAAAAGACCTTCGCCTCCACGAGCACCAAGCCCTGCACGAAGCTTTGCAGCAGGCCAGTCCACTGCTTTTCCTTTATATATTTGAGCCTTCGCTGCTCCGCTGCCCCGATTGGTCGCTGCGCCACGGGCAATTTGTGTATCATTCGCTCTTGGCGCTGCAAGCGCAACTAAGACCTTATCAAGCCCATATCCATATATTTTATGGCGAAGCATTGGAGGTGTTTGAACATCTGCGCGAAATCCACGACTTGCGAGGCGTATTTTCGCATCAAGAAACAGGCAATGCCCAAAGCTACACCCGCGACAAGCAAATGGCAAGCTACTTCAAAAAACACGGTATTTTTTGGAAAGAATCGCCCTCCAATGGTGTGCAAAGAGGCCTGCAAAACCGCCAAACATGGGCTGCACACTGGGAGACACACATGCAAAAGCCCTGTATCGCACCCGATTTGGCTTTGCTGCAAGCCTATAGCCTGTCTGTGCCTCAAGGCCTGCGCCTGCCCGAAAGCTTCCAGAAACAATTGGCCGACTACCCTGCCGAGTTTCAGCCTGCGGGCAGCCACTATGGGCAGCGCTACTTGCACAGTTTTTTGCAAAGGCGCGCCACCGCCTATCTGCGCTCCCTTTCTAAGCCCGAAGAAAGCCGCTACCATTGCAGTCGCATTTCTCCCTATCTCACTTGGGGCAATCTGAGCAGCCGCGAGGTATATCAAGCCTACCTACAAGCCGAAAAGCACAGCCCCTACACCAAAGACCTGCGGCAGTTTCGCAGCCGCTTGCAGTGGCGTTGCCATTTTATACAAAAGTTTGAATCGGAATGTCGCATGGAGTTCGAGCCGCTCAACCATAGCTATATCCAGTTGCAGCAGCCCCTCCGCGACGATTACCTCCAAGCTTGGCAAGAAGCACGCACGGGCTATCCTTTGGTAGATGCCTGTATGGAAGCCGTAAAAGCCACTGGCTATCTCAACTTCCGTATGCGCGCCATGCTCGTATCTTTTCTCTGCCACCTGCTTTGGCAACCTTGGCAGGCAGGGATGCACTTCTTGGCAGGCACTTTTCTCGACTACGAGATAGGCATTCATTGCTCGCAGTTTCAGATGCAGGCGGGCGTGTGGGGTGTTAATACCATTCGCATCTACAACCCTATCAAGCAGTCGCAAGAGAATGACCCACAGGGTTTTTTTATCAAAAAATGGCTGCCTGCCCTGCGCCAAGTGCCTGTACCACTGCTCCACGAACCTTGGAAAATGACCCTCTTGGAACAGAAACTCTACCAATGCCGCTTGGGTGAAGATTATCCTTACCCGCTTGTAGATGCGCCAAAAGCGGCCAAACACGCTTCGGCCATCCTTTGGGAAATGCGCAAAAGAGAGGAGACAAAAGTTGAGAATATGAAAATTCTTACAAAACACGTAGCCCCAAGGCAATAAATCGCGCCCCATAGATGTTGAATCTTTCGTATGTTATCTCTATATTTGCTAATTGTTAAGAATCATTTGTATCTCTCAATACTTGCACTTCCCTACGCGTATGAAAGCATCGTTTTACCGCATACTCTTCTTGCTTTTCTGCACAAGCAGCCTACAAGCCCAGTATAATTCTAAGAAAATAAATATTGACAACGACGAGTACAAAGGCTTTGCAGAGGTCTGTACCAATTGTAGCAGCGTAAAGGCGGAAGCTCAAAAAACTTACAGCTGGCTCAAAAACGGCAAAATAGAAGAAAGTAAAGGCAGCTTTCAGGGCGAACTCCTTCACGGCAAGCTGGAGCTGTATGCCGAAGGCCTCGACGGCGGCAAAGAACTTATTATAGAAGGGAACTTCAAGGCGGGGCTGGCCGATGGCACTGTCAAACATTATATTTTTGGGGGTATTCTCGAAACCGTAGAGGTTTTTGAAAATGGTGTTCTCAAATCACGCGAATACTACAGTACCGACGAAGACAAAAGCAAAAACAAGGCATTGAAAAAATTTGAATATCTCGACCAAAACCCTCAGCGCAGCAAAATCAAGATGTATTACTATGGTACAGGCTCTAAGCTTGTGGGTGAAGGCTACCAAGTAACGCAAGGAAGTACTTTCTCCAACTTCTACGATGGCAAATACCAAAAGATTTTCATAGATGCCGACGGCAAAGAGTATGTAAAAGAAGAAGGTAATTTCTCCAAAAACCGCCGCAACGGCACGTGGACGATTTACTACAACGACGGTATCTCGGCGCGCTGTGTGTATAAAGACGACCTCCTCGAAGAAGAGCAATTCCTCAAAGACGGGCAGCCCTACACCGGTACCGTACAAGACCTTACCCCCACCCGCAAGTCTTTGCGCGCTTCTATTGAGGTGAAAAACGGCCTTCGTGATGGTAAAACCTTGGACGGCTACGCCAGCAACAGCGAAAAGAAATGGGAAGCTACTCGCACCATTGAATATAAAAATGGCCAGACAGAACATCCGACCTTTAGTCTCAAACAATTTCTCCAAAAAGAAAAGGCCAACAGTGAGGCTGAGCTATCGAAGCAGTGCGATCAAGAGCGAGGCAACGACCTCTACATAAACCGTATCAAATACACAGCTACGGGGGCTTTGGTGTTTTTTCATCATTACAACGACGGCAACGGTACCACCTCACGTATTTATACCGATGTAGCCGGAGGCAAGCTCTCCTTTGCAGCTTTGGACATTAATACCAATAAGATTTTCAAAATGAAGCAAGTTTTCAACTTGGCCACCATCCCACACTTCAACATCTCTTACAGTGGCGAGGTAACTAATTTTGTGGTTTTCTTTGAGGGGCTCACGCCCGCTACCAAAAAAGTATCTTTCATAGAAGGCGACCCCGAAAACCCCTACACCGTAGATGCACAAGGCAATACCACCTATCACTGGGGCTGCTACGAGCTGCTCATCAAATAAAATTACAATTTTTCTTCCATAAAGCTCTTGATACCTGCGTCTTTGGCGCAGGTATTTTTTATGAATAAAATCTTCTCTTTGTCGTCTATCTGACATTAGCATCAGCACAAAGTCTTTCCTTTAACATTTCATCTACCTTTTAACATCTTTGCTTATGCCCAGCCCTTTAGTATCTCCTGCCGACGATAGTCGCGATGAAGCTCTCCAAGCTCTTGTGAGTTTTTATCAAGAAACGCTCGGCTTCTGCCCCAACAGCATCAAAACGATGTACCATCGGCCTGCCATCGCTTATGCTTTTATCGAACTTAACAAAGCCGTAATGGCCAACCACGGACGCGTAACAAGCGCTCTCAAAAGGCTTATAGGCTATTTATGTAGCCATGCTGCCGGCTGCCGCTATTGCCAAGCACATACCATCCGTGCCGCCGAGCGCTATGGAGCAGAGGCAGAACAACTTTTACATATTTGGGATTTTGAGCAGCATCCTGCTTTTTCGGAGGTCGAAAGGGTAGCCCTGCGTTTTGCTTTGGCTGCCGCAACGGTTCCCAATGCTGTAGATGAACCCCTTGCTGCCCAAATGCGCCAACATTGGAACGAAGGTGAAATCGTAGAAATATTGGGTGTAGTGGCGCTCTTTGGCTACCTCAACCGCTGGAACGACTCTATGGGTACTACCTTAGAGCCAGACGCACTCCTCTCGGCAGAGCAATGGCTCGCCCCAAAAGGCTGGGAAATAGGAAAACATCAGCCCTGATACAAAAATACAAGCAGGTGTAAAACGCCTGCTTGTACCAAATACTACACTAAACACGGTTACTACTCTGAAACTTGCTTATTGACCTAAACTTGCTTTTTCTATCAAATTTTCCAAACAATGTTTTACTACTTCCAGATTCGCCGGCTTGCTCACAAACAGCGAGTTAGGGATTGCTTCTGCCTGTTGGATACATTCATAATCTACTACTGCACTATAGAATAGCACAGGACAAGGATTCAGCAAGCCTGCCAGTTCGATTCCGTTGATTTCATCTTCCAAATAAATATCCATAATTACCACATCGGGCGAGCTGCGATAATACAAATGCAAAGCCTCTTTGGGGGAGCTGGCCACGCCCACTATCTTGTGCCCGAGCTTTTCCATGTAGCGTGAAAGCACCAATGCAGAAATAGCTTCATTCTCAATAATCAGTACACTTACTTGCATAGGGTGATGGATGTTTTTGGGAAGCTTGAACAAAGAATCTGTGGTAAAACTCATAACAAGTCGCTTTAAAATCTCCTTCATTTTGAAATAAATATACACCTTCTTGCTGCTTCGTACTGCTTTCGCTATATTTTTGTGTAAAAAATGAAGATTTCTACCCAGAAAAAATAGGGAAAAATACCTACATGTCCTGACAGTTTCCACATTATCTTTTACAAAAGCCCCGCCGCATATTCATGGACTTTTTCCGAAACATCAAGGTAATCGAATTGGCCAGCGTATTGGCAGGCCCCAGCGTAGGGCAGTTTTTTGCCGAGCTGGGGGCAGAAGTTATCAAAATAGAAAATAAAGCCCAAGGCGGCGATGTTACACGCTCTTGGAAGCTGCCAAGCGAGGCTACCAAAAGCACTGTATCGGCTTATTTCAGCAGTGTAAACTGGGGCAAGACAAGCCTCCTACTCGACCTCCACCAAGAAGAAGACTATCAGCAGCTTTGTAGGCTGGTACAAAAAGCCGACATCGTTATTGCCAGCTACAAACCCCACGATGCCGAAAAGCTCCGAGTGGACTATCCGCAGCTCCAAACCCTCAACCCCAAGCTCATCTATGGCCATATTACAGGCTATGGTCTGCAAGATAGCCGCGTAGGCTACGATGCCATTATACAAGCAGAGAGTGGCTTTGTATATATGAATGGGCAGCCCGACAGCCTCCCTACCAAGATGCCCGTGGCTTTGGTGGATGTGCTCGCCGCGCATCAGCTCAAAGAAGCCCTGCTTTTGGCACTGCTTGAAAGGCAAGCGGGCGGCCAAGGCAACTATGTACAGGTATCGCTCTTGGATGCCGCGCTCTCTGCCTTGGTGAATCAGGCCACCAACTGGCTCAATGCAGGCCACGTGCCAGAGCGCTTGGGCAGCGAACACCCTAATATTGTACCCTATGGTACGATTTTCAGTACTGCCGACCAAAAAATGCTGATGCTGGCCGTAGGTACCGACCGTCAGTTTGAGAAGCTTTGTGATTTTTTGGGACTGGATACTTTGGCACAGCGCCCCGAATATGCTCATAATACCGCCCGTGTGCAAAACAAAAGCACCTTGCTGCCCATATTGGCCGAAGCCATCGCCCAACACAGCCAAGCTACGCTTTTAGAAGCCCTTCACCGCTTGCAAGTGCCTGCCGGAGCGGTACACCGCATGCCGGAAGTATGTGCCCTACCAACCGCCAAAGAGATAATGCTGGCAGATGAAGCTCAGAAAATCTATGGTTTTCGGCAGCTCGTGGCACGGGCCGAATTTCTCCCTTTCAGGCCACTGAGCGCACCACCGCCGCTGCCTGCTACTTCTTTATTTTCTCAGAACGACCTCTCAGCCGATGTGTAGAACCAATTTCAAGTTCAAAATTTGAACATATTTTTACGGCTTGAATAACTAATAGGACTTTCGCATTTTCTGGTTTTTCAACCACCCCCAGCCCCTCCTTGCAAAGGAGGGGAGCTTTTCAGAGCTCAAAAAAGCCATTTTTTCCTTATTTTGAGGTTTTGCGAAAGTCCTAACTAAATTAAGACAAAAATTAATATTTTTTTAATCGGAGGTAGCATCAATTTAACAGTTTTATTGTGTTTCTTATATATTAAAAATGTAGGCTAACCGAAACAATAATTATATGGGACTGAATGAGCGTCGTCGCATTGCGGCTATTCAAGAGGAATCTTCACAAGCGACTTCTGAACTAAGTAAAATAATAGGCTTTGATTTGCCGATTAGCTTTGATGCGAGTACACTTCCCGAAAATGAGGGTGTACTTAACAGCTACGACAGCTACAAAGAGTATGGACTGCCTATGGTCATTAAAATATTTAGTCAAATATGTATTGATGACTTGGGTAAGAATGCAGTGAAAGAAAAAATTGCTGCCATCAAGCTCATCAACACTAGTAAAAATGTAGATGATGCAGGTGAAAAAAGCCTGACAATTGAAAACGGTGAGTTGCTGATAAAAATGAGCTTCTACTACTATTCTGATAAACTCTGGGGAGAAGAAGAATTAAGAAAAGCCATCGAAAACCTCTTGTAATATGTTCAAGTGGGTACAGGACTTACAAGCCGCTTCCTTGCCCTCTTGCACTACACTGCTTGAGGCGCTTGCACTTTTTGCTTCTGAAGGCAGAGAAAGTTTGCCTTTGGTGAGGCTCTATTTGGCTACGGGACTTACGATAGAAGGCTATGTACTCAAATTAGAGTTTCACAGAAGCCATCATACACTTGCTTTCCATCAGACCCACCCTCATCCAAGTCTGACCTACTTTGATACGCAACACATTAGTGGTATCGGCTTCAAAGACATTCAGGAATTGAGTGAGGAAGTATATACACAAGTACTTGGCTTTGTAAGAACCTCTGAGGTAGCACCCCTTAGCAGATTAGAATTGAAGCGCTTGGTAGAAGAAAAGAACCAAGTCCTCAAATCCTCAATGGATATTTCTGTTGAAATACTTAGCATACCCGACCTACCCGATGAATTAGGCTTGTGTAAAAAATATCTGTTAGATGTTTTGCAGGTTTTAGAAGAAATTCAGAAAGATGAATTGGGTAAACAAGCGGTAAAAGAAAAGTTGAAAGCTTTGAGCTTTGATTTTAGTAAAGAAGAAAGCCACTTCACACTCAAAGAACAGACGCTGCACTTAGAAGTTGCCCTCAACAAGTTTCCTGAAAGAGTACTACTCAAAAAAGCCCTTGAAGACTTGTTGTAGTTTACTTTTTTGAGTAGGGTATCGCTTCCTCACACAAGGACTCTAATGCTGTTTGAGCTGCTCGTAGTAAATATGGCTTGTGTTCTTTGAGGCCGCTGCCTGCTACTTAAAGCCTATTTCCGACATAAAATTGCTGATACTCCGTTGGTAGCTCAGGCGCTCGCGGGACTCTCAATACAAAGCTTTATTTCTGGTGTGTGGACTTTACAGCCCTCGGCAATGAAAAATAAAACTCACTACCCTTGCCTTCTTCGCTGTTTACCCAGATTTGGCCGCCGTTTTTTTCTACCAAGCTTTTTACCAGATGTAAACCCAAGCCATTGCCTTTTTCACCTGCCGTGCCTTTGGTCGTAAAATTTGGTGTCACTCGGGGCATAGTTTTTCAATACCTTTTTGAGGCTGTCTATTGCTC
>DAIQNQ010000003.1:34350-57137 GCA_036788275.1 Thermonemataceae bacterium | reverse complement strand
TGGCTGCCTCCGGGCAGGTCGGTACGCCCAATACTCCCCTGAAAAAGCACGTCGCCATTGATACAAAAGCCTTGCTCGGCATGGTAAAATACCAAGTGGCCGGGCGAGTGACCGGGCGTAAAGCGTATTTCTAAGCTGCTATTGCCGAAGCGCAGGGTGTCTTTTTCGCTGATGAATTGGTCTATGCTGCAAGCCTCAAAGTCGTGAAAACCCCACATCTTAATCAGCTGGAGGGCAGGCTCCGAAAAGTTTAAAGCTTCGGCTTCGTGCGCCAGCAGCGGAATGTTGTAAAGCGCCTTGAGGGCATTGATGCCCAGCACGTGGTCTATGTGGCAATGGGTATTGACCAAAGCCACGGGGCGCAAGCCTGCCTGCACTACAAAATCTTTCAGAATAGCCACTTCGGAGGCTCCATAACAGCCCGCATCTATGACGATGGCCTCGCCGCTTTCGTCGTAGAGCAGGTAAGTATTTTCGGCAAAAGGATTAAAAGTGAAAGATTTTATCTGTATCATGCAATATTTGTATTAAATTAGTAGCCACAAAAGAAGAACCCAAAACTACAATATTTTTACGAAAAGATGCAGCTTGATTATCTGATTGTAGGGCAAGGCTTGGCAGGTACTGTGCTGGCACACCACTTAGAACAAAGAGGCTACTCTTTCATGATAGTGAATCCTCTACAAAGCAAAGCTGCCTCCAGAGTCGCCGCTGGGATTTTCAATCCACTCACAGGCTTGCGCCTTAGCAAAAGCTGGATGGCCGATACACTCTTTCCGGTATTGCATCGTTTTTATCCTGCTTTGGAGAGGAAGCTCGGACAGAAATTCTTTCATCAACGCGATATTTATCGTCCTTACAGGAGTTTTCAGGAGCAAAACGAGTGGTTCAGCAAGACCGCCCAAGCCACCTACCAACCTTACATCGGCAGCATCTCTCAAGAAAACCTCTATGAGGCTTGGATACACAGCCCTTTTCAGGGGCTACAAAGCACCCAATCGGGCTATGTGGATTTGCCCCTGTTTTTGGACAGTTCCCAAAACTATTTCCGGCAGCGAGGCGTTTATCGGGAGGGATTTGTAAAGCCGGAAAACTTACAAATAGAAGAAAACAGGGTGCTTTGGCAAGACATCGAAGCACGCTTCGTAGTATTTTGTGAAGGGGCTGCCGCTGCCACCAATCCCCTCTTCAAAGACCTGCCTTTCAGCATTGTAAAAGGAGAGCTACTCGAGATAAATATCCCCGATTGCCCTTTGCCCGTAATGGTAAACCAAAGTGTAAGCCTGCTCCCCACTCAAGCAGGCACTTTCAAAGTAGCTTCTACCTATCAATGGCAGCAATATGATTGGGAATGTAGCGCAGCAGCACAAGAAGAGCTGGTGGAGAAAGTACAAAGATTTCTGAAAGTTCCTTTCACCATCTCTCGGCAACTGGCAGGCCTGCGCCCCGCCACCCAAAGCAAACGCCCTTTGCTGGGGCGGCACCACGAGTACCCACGCCTTGTGCTTTTCAATGGCTTGGGCAGCAAGGGAGTATCTTTAGCACCTTACTGGGCAGAGCGCCTTATTGGCCATCTGGAAGCAGACGAAGCACTGCCCGAAGAAATAGACATTCAATCTGTATTTCGTTTATCGTAAAAAAGCTTATGCGCGTCCCATTTTTTCTTCGACCACTCTTTGCAGCACTCTTGCTTTGGGCTTTTGCAGCGCCACAAGCCTCGGCACAGTACATCGAAGGCATGACACAACGCCCCTTTGGCAAAAACCGCGTACAGTTCAAAGATTTTGACTGGCGGATGAAGTCATCACCCAATTTTGAAATTTACTACTACGACTACGGCAGCGGGGTATCCGACTATGCCATTTTGTATGCCGAAGCAGAGTTCAACCGTATTGCCGACTTGCTGGGCTTCAATCCCTCCGTAAAAACCCGCCTGATGATTTACAACTCTCTGACCGACTTGCAGCAAAGCAATATTGGTTTAGACAATGAAAACCGCAGCGTGGGCGGGCAAACTGACTTCGTAAAGCCCAAAATAGAAATTCCCTTTACGGGCAATCTCTACGACTTCAAACAAGAGCTTTCTTTCGGCATCGCACAAGTATTTATTATTGAGATGATGTTTGGCGGGAGCATCCGCGAAATGCTCCAAAATGCCGTACTTATGAGCCTGCCCGATTGGTTTACCACAGGCATGGCCGCCTACGTGGCCGAGGGCTGGAGCAGCGAGATGGACGACTACATGCGCAATGCCATCAGCCATCGCAAACTCCGCAAGCCGCATCGCCTCGATGGCCCAGAAGCCAAGCTGGTAGGGCAGTCTATCTGGAATTTTATTGCGCTCAAGTATGGCGAAGCCAATATCGCCAGCATTCTGAACCTCACACGGATTATCCGCAATGAGGAAACGAGTATCGCCAGTACCTTGGGCATACCCTACGATCAGTTTATCAAGGAATGGCGCAGTTTTTATTTAGAAATGGCACAAAAAGCCGGCGAAGACTATGAAAAAATAGATTATGATTTCAAACTCCGAAAAAGGAATCGCCGCAACAAACAATACAATGAACTGAAATTCAGCAATGACGGACGCTATATTGCCTATTCCGAAAACACACGCGGCAAGTACAAAGTGTATGTACGTGATATGTACACCAAGAGAAAAAAACGCAAGAAGGTATTTGTGGGTGGCTTCAAGCTCAACTCGCAACGCATCAATCATTTCGTACCACTTTTGTCTTGGACAGACGACAACCGCCTCGCCATTGCCTATAAGCGCAGCGGCGAAACAGAAATAGCCGTATATGACCTGAAACGCCGCAAAAAAAGAAGAAAACCTACTTATAAGGAACGTTTCAAGTTCTTCAACCAAATTACAGGTTTTGATATTTCTGCCGATGGGACTACGCTGGCCATCAGCAGCGACCGTACCGGAGCGCCCGATGTGATTGTGGGCACCAACGACCTCTATCTCTACAATATTCCCGAAAGAGACCTCAAGAAAATCACTCAAAACGACCTCTATGATGATACTGACCCTGTATTCATCGGCAATTCCAACGAAGTGGTGCTCTTCTCCTCCAACCGCGTAAATGATACTCTCAAAACCAATCCGGGTACTTTTCGGGATATTACCAACAATTACAACCTCTTTATATACAATGCCAAGCTCTCTGAAGACTTTCTCGACCAGCTCACCGATGTAAGCGGCAAAGCCATCAAAGCATCTATTTTTGATGAAGACAACATCTTGTACCTCAATGATGAAAATGGCATTCAAAATCTTTACAAGCTGAATATCAAAACCAAAGAGCAAGTACCCCTCAGCAACTTCTCACAAGATGTGCGCGCATACAGTGCCCACGCCGGCAGAGGTTGGTTGGCTATGCGTTTTATGGACAAGCGCAAGGAAATATTGGCCGTCAATACCAAAGAAACTTTTGAGCCTGCCAGTGTGGGTGCACCTACCCAGCGCAGGGAGCTGCTCAAAGCCAAAGGGCTACTCAAAGAAAAGGAAAGTGCCGAAGTCCCAGACACTAAGCCCGAAGAAGAACCCCCACAAGCCCTCTACAACCCTGATGTAGTAGATACCGACGATTACCAGTTCGACCCGGAAGTGCTCAAAGAAATGAAAAGTACTATACAAAAAGCGCAAGACCAGCGCTTTTCAGGCAGACAACGCACCCAGCAAGGAGAAGTGCCCATCAGGGGGGCTTTCCCTTATGAGGCCAACTTTAGTGCTGAAAAAACGGTTTTCACACCTTTGATAGACCCCTTGCGTGGCTTTGGGATTCTCTTTGAGGTGGACTTGGGCGACCTCTTCGAAGACCATCGCTTCAGTGCAGGCGCTTTGGGAATTACCGATTTGCGCAGCTCCAACTACTACGCCCAATACCAATACCTTGGCAAGCGAGTGGACTTTGGCCTGCGCTACGACCGCAAGAGCATCTCGCTCAACCAAGAGCTCATTCTACACCGATACATCCTCAACCGCTTCCAGTTTACCAGCTCCTATCCCTTTACCAACTCCAGCCGTATCGCCGCATCGGTAGGCTACCAAAACACCCAATTTGTTGATTTGGGGGTTATCAGCAACAATATCCAATACCAGCGCTATGCCTTGGCCAAATTGGAATATATGTACGACGACGTGCAGGTATCGGGGCTAAATATGTTTTCGGGTACACGCGCCAAGGTGAGCTACGAATACAACTTTGATGTAGAAGGCAACCCCTCCCGACAGTTCGACAACCTGCTGATAGATATACGCAACTACCAGCCCATTGACAAAGACCTGATTTTTGCTACGCGCCTCTCTTTTGGGCGCTTTGGAGGTGCTGCAGCCAAGCGCTACATGCTGGGCGGCATGGACAACTGGCTGGGTGGCCAAATAGGCAATGGTGGCCAAAACAATCCCTTGGCCGTTGCCCCCGGCCAAAATGGTAGCGATATTCTCTTTCACGAGTTTGCCACCAGCTTGCGCGGCTTTGACTTCAACCATCTGGCCGGAGAAAACTTTGCCGTATTCAATGCCGAGCTGCGTGTGCCGCTCATCAAATACCTACTCAAAAACAGCGTTACCTCCAACTTTTTCAAGAATCTTCAATTCACCGCTTTTGGAGATATTGGTACCGCTTGGACAGGCGCTCCGCCTTGGGACCCCGAAAGCGAGCTGAATACCCGCCGCTTTTTGGTGGGAAATCCCACAAACCCTACCTTTGATGTTACCGTGCGCGACTTCAAAAACCCCCTTCTGGCAGGCTACGGCTTGGGCATACGTACCCTCTTTTTGGGCTATTACCTCAAGGTGGACATGGCTTGGTCGGTAGAAGATTTCATCCCTTCCTCAAGGCCTCGCTTCTACTTTACCATTGGTTACGATTTTTAGGGTAGATACAGCGCAAAGCTGTCATATTCAGCTTTGTGCTGCTTTTTAAGCTCCTCAAAACCTTGTTCCTTTTGAGTGATTTTGGGCATTTTTGAGAAATTTTTGCAGTTTTATTTTTAAAATCACACAACAAGCTGTACCTTTGTACTCCTTTTAAACCAATGGTTTTTAGTTTTTTAACTAAAAAAGTCAGCTGTTTAATCTCTAAACCTTAATATAACCGTGACAAAAGCAGAAGTAATCGCAGAAATCGTTGCCAAAACTGGCATTGATAAGGGAGATGTTCAAAGAAGTGTTGAGGAGTTCTTCCAAGTAGTAAAAAACTCCATGACCAAAGGAGAGAACATCTACGTGAGAGGTTTCGGTAGCTTTATCAATAAGAAAAGAGCCAAAAAAACGGCACGTAATATCTCAAAAAATACTGCCATCATCATTGATGAGCATTATGTACCTGCCTTCAAGCCCTCCAAAGAGTTTGTAGAGCAAGTAAAAAGCAATGTAAAAGCTAGCGGCAAAGCAAAGAATAACAAGAAAGCTGCTATCGCAGGCTAAAACAAGAAAAGGGTATGTCGAAGTTACAAATTGCTTTGATTTTGCTGGCTGTTTTTGCTACTATGGGGCTTTATAGCTTGCCCAAAGTAGTGGTAAAAAATGATGCACTCGCTCTTAGTGAACCCCAAAGTTCTGCAAGCGAACCGAGTGCCTCTACCGAAGGCATGCATACCCTTTCTCTTAATGAAGCCCAAGCAGACCAACTTACTCGCTTGCAGAAAGCCAAGGAAGCGGCGGCCTCTTTGAAAGATTCTATCCTTTGGAACGACTCTTTGGCCAATTTCTTTATCGGTCTGAACAAGTGGGACAGTGCAGGCTTCTTCTATGCTGAAAATGCGATGCTCCAGCCCAGTGTAGCAGCTTGGATGAAAGCAGGCAACACTTATTATGAGGCTTTTACTTTTGCTTTAGATGCTCCCAAAGCCAATCGCTTGGGCGAAAAAGCACGTGGCTTCTACGAACAGGTACTTGCCAAAGAGCCGAACTATTTTGAGGCCAAAACCAAAATGGGCATGACCTACGTGAGTACCAGCAACCCCATGGAGGGGATTCAGATGATACTCGAAGTATCAAGGCAAGACCCCGGTAATGAGCTGGCACTTTTCAGCTTGGGTATTTTGGCTTTAGAAAGAAACGACCCTGCCACAGCCTCGAAGCGCTTCAAAGAACTCTTAGCCAGCCACCCCAACAATGTACAAGCTTGGGTGTATTTGGCCGAAAGCCAAGAGCAATTGGGTGAAAAAAGCGAAAGCCGTGAAGCTCTCAAAAAAGTGCTTACACTTGATATTACCGAGGAGATGCGCAAGCAAATCCAACAACATCTTGACAAAGTTCAGTAAAATAAATTTTTAACCCTTTAAATCATTTCTATTATGCCCTGCGGAAAGAAAAGAAAAAGACATAAGATTGCGACGCACAAACGCAAAAAACGTCTTAGAAAAAATAGACACAAGAAGAAAAACCGCTAGTAATGCGCTAATTTGCCCTTAATATTGTTAGGGGCAAATTCCTGTTTTGTAAGCAGCCAAAAGATTGATGCAAAGCCCATCACAATTTGCTTTGCTCTTTCTTACTTATTTTCACACAAGCCACCTTTGCAATACCTGTCGGCGGCGGTGAAGGGTATCAAAAATATTGAGTAACATTTCTTTTATTCTGCCTTTTCTACCAGCGCTTCTTGATTTCATTCTTATCAGAGAGGCAGAAGCCCGAATCCCTCCTACCTCAAGACAAACACTGGTGCCTGTGAACTCTGTTTTTTCAAACACGTAATAAGTGT
Source organism: Thermonemataceae bacterium (assembly GCA_036788275.1). Taxonomy (GTDB): domain Bacteria; phylum Bacteroidota; class Bacteroidia; order Cytophagales; family Thermonemataceae; genus DAIQNQ01. The sequence continues at coordinate 50,418 of DAIQNQ010000003.1, read as the reverse complement.
TTCACATCTAAAGCCTACAACATTGAGTAACGAATTAGTCATCAATTCTACTCAAGAGGGGGTGCGTATTGCCCTTTTGAAAGATAAAAAAATCGTAGAATACCATATAGAGCAAGAAGGCAGTAAATTTGCCGTAGGAGACATCTATCTGGGCGTGATACGGAAAGTAGTGCCCGGCCTCAATGCCGCCTTTATTGATATCGGCTTTGAAAAAGATGCCTTTTTGCATTACTCCGACCTCAGCCCCAACATCCGCTCTATCCTGAAATATACCCGCGACGTGATTGCCAAACGTTATCAAACGCACCGTTTGGACCACTTTGAATTTGAGGAGCAGATTGAAAAAATCGGCAAAGTAAGCCAAGTGCTTACCCGAAATATGCCCGTATTGGTGCAAGTAACTAAAGAACCTATCTCTACCAAAGGACCGAGACTCTCTTGCGAAATCTCGCTGGCAGGCCGCTACTTGGTGTTAGTACCCTTCTCTAATGCCGTGAGCGTATCCAAAAAAATCTCTACCAAAGAAGAAAAACAACGCTTGGTAAGGCTCATTCAGTCTATCAAAGCCCCTAACTTTGGGGTGATTATCCGCACTGCCGCCGAAGGAGTAGAAGTAGCCGAGCTGGATGCCGACCTCCGCCAACTTATGACCAAGTGGGAAGAGGGCTTCCAGATTCTACAAAATGCCATGCCCAAAGACAAGGTAATCGGTGAGGTAGGGCGTGTATCTTCTATCGTAAGAGATATGCTCAACGAAGATTTTGATACCATTGCCTTAGACGATAAAGCACTCTATGAAGAAATCAAGGGCTATGTCCGCAAAATAGCACCCAAGCAAGAGAAAATCATCAAATTTCACAACGGAAAAGTCAAGATTTTTGACACTTTCGGCATCGAAAAGCAGCTCAAATCGCTTTTTGGAAAATCGGTAAGCTTGCCCAACGGAGGCTATCTTATCATTGAGCATACAGAGGCCTTGCACGTAATAGACGTAAACAGCGGCAACAAATCTGTATCAGAGGAAAGTCAAGAAGATACTGCCCTCAAAGTCAACACCTTTGCTGTAAGCGAAATCGCTCGGCAGCTACGGGTAAGAGATATGGGCGGCATCATTGTCATTGACTTTATTGACATGAAAAAGCCCGAAAACAAAAAGCTCATCCAGCAAAAAATGAAAGAGGTAATGCAAGACGACCGTGCAAAGCACACGATTTTGCCCCTTACCAAATTCGGGCTGATGCAGATAACACGACAAAGGGTGCGCCCAGAACTCAATATCAAAACCTTGGAAGACTGTCCAACTTGTGGGGGTACTGGCAGGGTATCGGCAAGTATATTGATTTCAGACCTGATAGAAAGCAACTTGGAGTATATTTGTACCAAACAAAATGAGCGCGGCATCAGCCTTGCGGTACACCCCTACCTGCATGCTTTCTTTACCAATGGGCTGCTCTCAAAGCGTGTGCGTTGGTTTTTGAAATACGGGCAATGGATAAAGATACAAGCCGAAACCGCTCTGCCTCTCAACCATTTTGTGTTCCGAAACAAAGAAGGCGTAGATATCGAAGTAAATGCTTAGGAGAGGAGGGACACAATGTCCCTCTTTGCTTTTTTAATGCCCTGCTATCCGAAAACTCTTTTCCCCTATCTGCATGAAAAACTTTCGTCTTTTTATCATTTATTTTTGCTTTATAGGCATTTTTTGGTCTTGCAGCAGCGAAGAGACCTCTCTGCGCGATGGCTGTCTGCCACAAGTAGAAGCCGAGAAGCTGCCCAAAATCACTATTGATATTGAGCGCTTGGAGCAAACACTCTTTGGCCTACAAAGCAAGGAAGAAATCAAGGCTTTTCTTGATGAGCAAAAATTTCTTTCAGAGCGCTTTTTTGAAAGAGAGCGCTATCCCAACGACAGCCTGCTCATCAATATGCTCTACGACTTCATCACAGCTGCCCCCAACCAAGAGCTTTATCAAGATGTACAAAAAAAATTCAGCAATTTAGAAGCTCTCAGAAGCGACTTGCAAGCAGCCTTCCAGCAAATCAAGTACTACTATCCCGACTTCAAAATACCCCGTATCTATACCATGCTCAGTGGCTTTGGAGGAGCTCCCATCAGCAAAGAACCTGACTTATTTATTAGAGAAGGTATTATCGTTATCGGTCTGGAGTTTTTTATGGGGAGCGACTACCGCTACCAGCCACCTTATCCGGCCTACATCGCGCGCCGCTACAAGCCGGAGGCCATCGTCCCCTTCATTGTACAAACCGCCAGCCTGCGCTTCAACGAATACAATACCCAAGACCAGAGTGCTTTGGCCGAAATGATTTTCTATGGAAAATCTCTCTACTTTATGCAAAAAGTCGTTACCTGTCTGCCCGACTCCGCCGTGCTGGGCTACACTCCCGAACAAATAGAAGCCATAGAAGAAAACAAAGAATATATCTGGACACACTACATTGATAAAAATATCCTCTACCAAACCAGCCACTTGATAAAAAAAGATTATCTCGACGAAAGCCCATTCTGCATACCTCTCGGCCAAGAGTGGTGCCCCGGTGCCATTGGACGCTGGACCGGTCTGCGCATTGTAAAAAAATACATGCAAAAGCATCCTGAAAAGACAATCCAAGAATTAATGCGTATGCAAGACAGCCAAGAAATCTTACAAGCTTCGAAGTACCGAGGCGAATAGGCAATCGTTTACATGATTTGTCCACCTCGCTCTCTAAAACGATACAAAACACTATGCCTAAGCGTATTTTGATTATAGACGATGCCCACGACTCGCTCTTTGCCCTGCTCGAAGAAGCCGGCTTCGCCTACGACTACCTGCCCTCACTCCGCCGAGCCGACTTGCTGGAGTGTGTGCATAACTATGAAGGAGTGATTTTGCGCAGCAAAACACATTTCGACAAAGCCCTTTTTGAGAAAGCCTCTCAACTGGAGTTTATTGCAAGGGCAGGTTCAGGTATCGAAATCATTGACTTGGAAGAGGCTCAAAAGCGGAAAATATACGTTATCAATGCACCCGAAGGCAACAGAGATGCCGTAGCCGAGCAAGCGATGGGAATGCTGCTATCCTTGCTGCATCGTGTATTCATTGCTCATCAAGAAGTACGAGAAGGCCTTTGGCAGCGTGCCGAAAACAGAGGCACCGAACTCAAAGGAAAAGTAGTAGCACTTATCGGCTACGGACATGTAGGCAGCCAAATGGCCAAGCGGCTGAGTGCCTTCGACTGTGAGGTGTTGGCCTACGACCACAAGCCTTCGCCCTACACAGATGCCCACGCAAAAGAAGCTGAAATGGCAGAAATCTTTGAAAGAGCTGATATTCTTTCTCTGCACGTCTCTATGAAAGAGGCCAACAGACACCTTGTGGATGAGCACTATCTCAACAAATTCCGAAAGCCTATCCTCCTGCTCAATACCTCACGAGGAGAGGTTCTCTCTCTGGCAGCACTCTGCAAGGCGCTGCAAAAGGGAAAGGTGTGGGCAGCGGCTTTAGATGTACTCGAAAACGAGAGAATAGACCGCCTCCAAGCCGAACAACAAATACATTTTGACTTCTTGCGCCAACACCCTGCCGTACTTCTCACCCCGCACATCGCCGGATGGACTTGGGAATCGTATCGCCGCATCAATGAAGTGCTTGTCAAAAAAATTGTAGCTATCTACTCCACATCTCCCTCTTTGTGAGAAGATATTAGGATACGGCTTCTTCAAGACGCATTTGTACTTTGATGAAGTCGCTAATGCCCTCGATGGCCTCATTGGCTTCCGGCATAATGTGCCAAAACAAATGCCACCAGTGGATTAAATCTTTCCATACCTGCAACTCTACTTTTACCTTGGCTTTTTCGGCCTTGGCTTGCAGGCGGAGCGCATCGCTATAAAGTACCTCGCCATCGCTCACTTGTATCAACAAGGGGGGCAAACCTTTGAGAGAAGCGTGCAAAGGTGAAATCAAGGGGTGGTTCAAGGGCTCCTTGCCGGCATAGGCAGTGCCCATGTGATGAAGCTCCAAAGAGTTGAGAATTTTGTCATTTACAAGATTTTTGGCCACAGACTCACCCGTAATCTCCAAGTCCACCCAAGGCGAGAGTAAAATGCCCGCCAAAGGCAGTTCACTTTTACGCTCACGAAGGGCTACCAAGCAAGCAAGGCTCAGTCCACCCCCGGCAGAGTCTCCTGCGATAATGATACTTTTAGGATGATAACCCTGCGCCAAAAGCCAGTCATAAGCTTGCAGCGCATCGTCGAGAGCAGCCGGAAATACGTGTTCAGGGGCTTTGCGGTAATCAATCACCAAGGCATTTATCTTGGTTTTTTTTACGAGCTGCCCCACAAAAGAGCGATGAGTATGCGGCGAACCAATGGCATAAGCTCCCCCATGGAGATAAAGCATCACCTTGTCGGTACGAGAAGCATCGGTGCTGAGCCATTCAGCATAAAGCGCACCTATGGGCTGCTCCCTAAAGTGTACTCCCCAAGGCAAAAAGGTATAGAGTGTGCTGAGGTCTAATAAACTACGAAGGCCTACTACGGAGGGCTTGCTGAATTGGAAAGCATAGCTGGCTGTATGTAGCGACATCTTGACGAAGCTGTGTTGTAAAGAAGGCATTTCTGTGAAGATAAGATTGAAAAAATATAGCAGGAAGATTGGCTTCACCGCCCACATACAAATTTAAAGTATTTGTATGCCACTCGAATCTAAATTGTAATATTTTTCGTAACTTGTAATAAAAAAGTTATTATTTTCGTCCAAAAAAAGACTCTTATTTCAAACCAAATATATTCCCATAATTCTATGAAAGGTACGATTCACTACGCACTCGAGGAGATGATTAAAAGCAAGTACAGCGAAGAAAGCTGGCAGAAATGTGCCGTAGCAATGGGCTATGCCCAAAACTTCAGCTTTGTACTGGAAATTCAATCAGATATTAATGAAGAAGAAAGCTTACAGCTTTTTGCAAAAAGTGCAGAAGTGCTTGAAGTACCACTCGCAGAAGTTTTCGATAATTTTGGAGAATACTGGTGCTGTGAGTACATTCCCCAACTCTACAAAGTATTTTATATAGGCTTGGAGTCCACCAAGCAAGCGCTTACCAAGTTGGACTGGATTCACGAGGCCGTTACCAAGCGTATGGAAAATGCTCATCCACCACGTTTTTCTTATTCTTGGCTCAGCGATAATGAATTGCTTATGGGCTACAACTCTTCGCGCCCCTTGATAGACCTGCTTATCTCACTAATTAAAGGACTGGATAAGAACTTTGGAAACCATACAATCATCGAAAAGCTGAGTGATTCTGAGCTAAAACTAATCTTTGATAATTAATATCCCTGTTAATATACATAAAAAAAGCCTTTCAGATATACTCTGAAAGGCTTTTTTGTATATTTTTTATATGCGTTAGCTATTCACTTCACCAATTGCGTAGGCCTTGCCCTCTGCTACGGGCACGCCGCCGCGTTTCTCCAAAGTAATTACAAACTTGTCGGCTTTCTCGCGGCACTTTATTTTCTGTACTTGCCCCAGCTCAAATACGCCGGCATCCCAAACCACATCGCCTTCTACTGCCCAAAGCTGGTACTGCTTGCCTTCGGGAGGTGCGGGCAGCGACACCGTGTAAATGTAGGCATCGTTGGTATTTTTATCCCAGAAAATAGTAGCATTGCCTTCCGGCGCTATTTCTTCCAAGCCTTTCAGTTTCACGATGGTATTGTTTGGATTTTTGAGGAGATTATTTTCTTGTGCCAGCTGCTCATAATTGGTGAGATTGCTTTTCAGGTTATCTGCAATTTTCAGATTTTCTGTACGCGCCAAGGCCAAATCTTTTTCGGAGCGCTGCCAAGAGCTATACAAATATATATTGGCAAGGAGACTCAGCGCAAGAAAAATATAAGAAGCTGCCATCATGTAAGAGCGCCTTGTGGGCTCAAGAAGTACTTCAGGCTGGCCAAGCAAATAAGGCGGCTCTGTATCGTGCAAGGAAGGCAATTCGGGAGCTTCCTCAAGCACCTCTTCATTGCTGTCCTCTTCTTCTGCAAAAAGTTGATGCATTAGTTTTTGCTTGAGGCTGGCAGGAGGAGGCACTGCATAATTGGCCGCATAGGCATCTAAAGCGACGCGAATAGCGGCTATCTCTTGGGCGATTTCAGGATGCTGCTCAGCGAGCATTTCTACTTCTCGCTGTTCTTCTTCGGAAGCGATTCCCAGCACGTAAATGCTCAAAATTCCTGATTCTATATATTGCTTCGTATCCAAAATATTACTGTATTATTTCTCTTAAATGATTAATAGCTATTTTTACGCGTGTTTTCACAGTACCGAGGGGAATTTGCAACTTATCTGCTACCTCCACTTGTGTGTATCCCTGAAAGTATATCAGGTCTATCAGTACGCGATGCTCTTCCTTGAGGCTGGAGACCCACTTGTCTAAGCCAATGTGCTCTGTTTTTTGCTCTGTACTGAGGTGAGCTGCATTGAACAAAGCAGGCTTGTCTTCGATAGTGTCGTTTTGGTGCTCTTGTTTATTTGCCTTAGAACGCAACGTATCTATGGCACTATTGCGTGCGATATTCAACATCCACGTGAACAATCTACCTTTTGTAGGGTCATATTGTTCTATATTTTTCCAAATCTTCACAAAGACCTCCTGCAAAACATCTTCTGCAACCATCTTTGATGGAATTACCTTCACAATAACGCCGAAGAGCGCTGCCGAATAGTTGTCGTACAGCAAACTAAAAGCTTGTTTGTCTTTATCTTTTAACAAAGCTATTAGTTGTTCTTCTCCTAAATGAACCTTCGATGTGCTCAAAACTTAGCCGAAAAAATTTATGAAACATGAGACTCTTCACTACATTAACGACCCGAAGAAGCGCTGTATTTAAGACTCTTCATAAACTTAGTAGGCAAGCACTTTGTTCTAAGACTCACACATTTGCATTTACGAAAAGTCGCTTCTATTGGATTTTGCTTTCTCAGGTATTTTTCTAAATACGCCTTTGCTGGACTTAGAGCGCTTTTTAGGAAATAATCTGAAAAGGAACTTGAAAATGTTTGTACTTCCTCGTAAATTTATAAAAAATTTCAAAATATCCTTTATTCAAAATGCAAATTACCAAAAACAAAGTAGCCATCATCAGCTACACCCTGACCATCAACTCCGGAGAGATTGCCGACGAAGCTACAAAAGAACAGCCTTTTGGCTACATCCACGGTACAGGCCACTTATTGCCCGCTTTTGAAGCACAATTAGAAGGCTTGCAAATCGGTAATAAGTTTGACTTTACCTTGACTCCTGAAGAAGGATATGGCACTTATGAAGAAGAAAACGTAGCCCATTTCCCCATACAAATGTTTACAGATGCTGAGTTTCCTGCTGATATGCTTTATGTAGGCGGCTATGTACCTATGCAAGACCAACAAGGCAACCCCATGGACGGCGAGATTGTGGACATCAACGAGCAAGAAGTTGTCGTGGATTTCAACCATCCCCTTGCCGGAGAAGCCCTCCGCTTTGTAGGTGAGGTAATCGAAATACGCGAAGCCTCTGCCGAAGAAATGGAACACGGACACGTACACGGCTTGGGCGGACAAGACCACTAAGCCCCCAAAAAGCTTCTAAGAGCCTTCTTCGAGAAAATCGAGGGAGGCTTTTTGCTTGAATAAAGAGTTTTTTCTATTTTTGACCATCTCTTGTAGCCCAACCCGACTTCTCCCTCACCTTTTTTGATAGACACCCCCTTTATGCTGGTAAAAGAAAAACTCATCAGTACCATAGACCAAAGCGATTACATTAGCCGCGACTTGAGCTGGCTACGCTTCAACTTGCGTGTACTCGACCAAGCCCGCCACCCCAAGCGCAACCTTCCCGAAAAACTGAAGTTTTTGGCTATCACTGCTTCCAATCTTGATGAATTTTTTACAATTCGTATAGGCAGCTTGTACAACTATCTCGACTACAACAAAGAACGTATAGACTACTCCGGCCTCAAAGCACTCCCCTTCCGAAAAAAGCTCTTCGACGAAGCCCAGCTCTTCGTGATGCAACAATACAGGATATTGCAGGAGCTTGAAGAAGATTTTGGCAACTATGGCTTCAGAATCGTACAAATCCGCGACCTACGCGATGTGGAAAAAGAGCAGTCGGAAATGTATTTCAAGAAGACTATCTTCCCCATGCTTACCCCGATGGTGTACGACAACCAGCACGCCTTCCCTATTCTCCGCAACCAAACCTTGATTTTTGGGGTAGTAACTCAAAGTGAAGACAAAGGTAAAAATACCAAGAAAGCCTCTTTTATCCAGATTCCCCAAAACCTACCGCGCTTTTATCAAATAGAGCGAGAAAATGAATTGCTTTTGGTACCGATAGAGGTCATCATCCGTTGGCAAATCAATCGCTTGTATCGCAATGTAAAAATCCTTTCGGTGGACTTATTCCGCATCACCCGTAACGGCGATTTTACCCTTGAGGAAAGCGACGATATGGAGGCAGACTTTATCAATGAAGTACGCAGCAAAATCAAGTCGCGTCGTACAGGGCGGGTAGTACGTATCGAAGTGCTTTCCAAATATTCGGAGTGGTTGATGCGTATCCTGAAAGCCAAGTGGGAAATAGACGACGACAATATCTTTGTGGTGGATCGCCTCATAGACCTTAGCTGTTTGTGGGAGGTGGTGCGCCACCCCGAAATCAAAGAGACCTTGCCCTCTGTGCCGCCGCCTGTGCCGCCACTTAGCCTACAAAAACACATGGACGAAGATACCGACCTCTTCGAGTACCTCAAAGAGCGCGACGTACTGCTCCATCATCCTTACAACTCTTTCGAGCCACTTTTAGAACTTTTGGAGCGTGCTGCCGAAGACAGCAATGTGCTGGCCATCAAAATTACCATCTATCGCTTGGCCAAAAACTCGCGTATCACCAATGCCCTGCTCAAAGCCGCCGAAAATGGCAAACACGTATCGGTACTCTTTGAGCTGAAAGCACGCTTCGACGAAGAAAACAACATCCGCGAGGCACAACGCCTACAAAAGGCCGGATGCTATGTAATCTATGGTCTCGGCAACCTCAAAACACACACCAAGATGCTGCTAATTGTGCGCAAAGAGGAAAATCAGGTAGTGCGCTATGTGCATCTTTCCAGCGGCAACTACAACGAAGACACATCACGCTTATACACCGACATTGGCCTGATGACCACCAACGACATTTATGCTGAAGACGTATCGGAGTTTTTTAATGTCATCACCGGGCATTCCACACCCGATACTTATCAATACATCATTACCGCCCCACGCGATATTCGCCCAAAACTGATAGAATTTATCCGCAGAGAGGCCGAAAACGCACAGAAAGGCTTGCCCGCAGGTATTGTCATTAAAGTAAACTCTCTGGAAGACAGACAAATAATTGATGAACTTTACAAAGCTTCGCAGGCAGGTGTAAAAATAGACCTTATCGTAAGAGGCATTTGCTGCTTGCGCCCACAACGCCCACAACTCAGCGAAAATATCAGAGTACGTTCTATTGTAGGCAACTTTTTGGAGCATACCCGCTTGTATTATTTTCATAATGGCGGAGAACCTTGCATTTATGGAGGCAGTGCCGATATGATGGTGCGCAGCTTCGACAGACGTGTAGAAGCGCTCTTTTTGATTGTGGACAAGTTTCTCCGCAAGCAATGCATCAATATTCTTGCCTTCAACCTTCGCGACAATACCAACAGCTACCTGATGCAAGAAGATGGCTCCTACATACGCCGAGAACCTGCCCCCGGCGAGGAAGCCTTCAATATTCATCAAAGCTTTTTTGAGGTGGAAGAAGAAATGCTGCACGAGGTACAGCTTTTCTAAACAATAAGCATTCGCAACCCAATCCTAACTATCATGAAAAATATATGTTATTTCCTGTTTCTGAGTAGTTTTTTTGCACTTTCTGCCTGTGATAAACCCTCTACACAAAATGAGGAAGGCCTGGAAGAAAGTCAGCTTGTGGAAGAAAAAGAAGAAAGTTTTGTAGCGGGAGCTCCCAGAACCGAAGTATTGCGCATCAACGACGAAGACAAGGCGCTCATGGCCACTATTCAAGTGGGTGCAGAGCAACAGGTGCAAATTACTTTTGGCGAAGCCAAGCTTTTTGGAAAAGTAAAAAGTGCTGAAAAGAAAAAATATACCGACCATACAGACTTCGTCTTGATGGAGGTAAAAGCCAAGCATCCTGCGAGTTTTAAGCTCAATACACACGAAGGACGACTGCTTTGGAAGGTAAAACTCCGTGATGACAAGATAAAAATCAGCCATCAAGAAGATGAGAGTGATGCTTATGAATTGAAAAAAACTCAGAAAGGAGCCATCAAGCTTATTTACAAAGAGCAAGAGCTTGGAAGCGCCGCGCCCAATGCACAAGGCAACAAAATACAAATGAAACAAGGAGAGGAAGAAGTATTTTCGGTAGAAAGCGCTCAGAACTCTTTTGCTTTTGCCCTGATGTTGGCTGCTGAGATTCCCCTCGAAGAAAAATACGTACTTATGGCCGAGCTGTTGGCACGAGGTCTTTAGGAGAGCAAGCCCTGCTCTTTCCAGAAAGACATCGCGCGCAGCTCCGCCCAAAAAAGCCCTTTTCGGGTTTCAAAGCCACAGTGCCCCCCTTTGGCGGGCGTTTCCATATAAAAATGTGTATGTGCCGCAGCCAAGTCTCTGGGAAAGCAAGCTTCGGGCAGAAAGGGGTCGTTGTAGGCATTGAGCATCAGGGTGGGCACAGTAATGTTTTCAATGTATTTCAAGGCACTGCACCGAGCGTAATAATCCTCCGCTCCTTCAAAGCCATGAAGCGGTGCGGTATAATATTCATCAAAATCCCAGATGTGTTTCACCTTGCGAAGCGCCTCAGGCTGGATATCAGGAAAAAAACGTGCTTTGTCTCGGATTTTCTTTCGTAAGCTCTTCAAAAAATACCATTCATAAAGTGGATGCTTGCGAAGCACCTGCGCACAAGCACTCAAGTCGCAAGGTACAGAAGCTGCAAAAGCACCTCCTATCTGAGGGGCAAGATTTTGGCCGCGCTCGCCAAGGTACTTGAGTGTGAGATTGCCTCCAAGGCTAAAGCCTGCCAACAAAATACTTTTATAGCGTTCCTTTCGCAAGGCGTGCTGCACCACCACGTCCAAGTCGTCGGTAGCCCCACTGTGATAAAAGCGCCTGCTGCGATGCGCCTGCCGCCCACAACTGCGGAAGTTCCAAGCCAATACATCAATGCCCTGCCCCAAGCTTTGCGCCACCAGTCCCAACACATACGGGCGACGTGCATTGCCTTCTAAGCCATGCGACACAATCAGCAGGCAATCGCTCTGCCTCTCGTAGTAATCGGCCTCTAAGAAATCGCCATCAGGCGTAGGAAGAGAGATGTTTTGTGCCGATATGGGTAAGGCCGTGGGACGGCGGCGAAGCGCCGGGCCTACCGTTGCCCAATGCCCTTGCAGGGGATATGCAAGGCTATCAAAAAGAGAAGAACTGAATAGAGGCATTGAAAAGAAAGATTGAGCTTGCAAAAATATACATATTCTGATTTGTTTTGTTGAGCAAATTCACTATTTTTGCACAAATTAAGTATGAAGGTCTTTCAAGGCAAGAGGGGACAAGCGTCCCCTCTTGCTTTATATATCGTAAAGTATTCTCAACTCTTATGACCCTGCAAGAACAAATACAGGCCATTGCCACAGAGATATTGGCACCTGAATATTTTGTATTGGAAGTACAAGTATTGCAAAGCAGCAAAAAACCCAAGGTGCTCATCTTTCTTGATGGCGACCAAGGCGTAGGCATTGATGTATGTGCTGAGGTAAGCCGCCACGTAGGCCAGCAAATTGAAAATGAGCAGCTTATAGAACAAGCCTATACGCTGGAGGTTTCCTCGCCCGGTGCCGAAAGCCCTCTCAAAATGCCTCGGCAGTATCCCCAGCATATCGGGCGTACCTTGGCCTTGGAGCTTGGCCAAGACCGTGTGCTGCAAGGCAAGCTCTTAGAGGTACAAGCCGAAGGCATTGTAGTGGAGCAAGAAATAAAGGTGAAAGGAAAAAAAGCAGTGAAAGAGCAAATGGTGCTTTCCTTTGCAGAGATACAAAAAGCAACTGTGCAGATTTCTTTCAAATAAATATTTTTTATTGTGTCTAAAATTTTATTATTACCGCAATGAGTAGCAACAGAGAACTTACCGAAAGCTTCATGGAGTTTGCCAAAGACAAAGGCATAGACCGTCCTACCATGATTAGTGTGCTCGAAGAGGTGTTTCGCACCATGATTCGTAAGCGATTTACTTCAGATGAGAATTTCGATATTATCATCAATGCTGACGGGGATTTGGAGATTTTCCAAAACCGTGAAATTGTAGAAGACAATGCTCCCGAACTCAATGACCAAGCGCGTTATATTTCTCTTTCGGAAGCCCGAAAAATAGAGCCTGACTTTGAAGTGGGCGAGGAAATAGCCAAGCCTATCGGCTTGGAAGAGTTTGGAAGACGTATCGTAATGACAGGCCGCCAAACCCTTATCCAAAAGATTAAAGATCTTGAAAAAGAAGGTCTTTTCGAGAAATACAAAGACTTGGTAGGCGAGATTATCAGCGGAGAAGTTTATCAGATTGTAGGCAAAGACGTAATTATCACCGACGAAGAAGGCAACGAGCTGCTGCTGCCCAAAAGCCAGCAGATTCCTAAAGACCGCCTCAAAAAAGGAGAAAGTACCCGCGCCGTAGTAGAAAAAGTAGAGCTGGTAAATGGCTCCCCACGTATTATTTTGTCGCGTACTTCTCCTATGTTCTTAGAAAAACTCTTTGAACAAGAAGTACCCGAGGTCTTCGATGGGGTCATCAGCATCAGAAAAGTAGTGAGAGAGCCGGGCGAGAGAGCCAAGGTATCGGTAGAGTCCTTCGACGACCGTATAGACCCTGTGGGCGCTTGTGTGGGTATGAAAGGCTCACGCATCCACTCGATTGTAAGAGAGCTGAACAACGAAAATATTGACGTAATCAATTATACCGACAACCTCGACCTTTACATTACGCGTGCGTTGGCTCCGGCCAAAATCTCCAGCATTCGCGTAGAAGGCAAAGGCCGTATCTCCGTATTTTTGAAGCCCGACCAAGTTTCTTTGGCCATTGGTAAGGGCGGGCTTAATATCAAGCTTGCAGGCAAGCTGGTAGGCTACGAGATAGACGTGTTCAGAGAAAACGATGAATTTGAAGACGAGGAAGACGTGGACTTGAGAGAGTTTGAAGACGAAATAGAAGGCTGGATTATCGAAGAGCTTCGCAAAATAGGTTTGGATACCGCCAAAAGCGTACTCTCGCTTACCAAAGAAGAGCTGGTACGCCGCACTGATTTGGAAGAAGAGTCGGTTGATGATATTCTGGAGATTCTCAAAAGAGAATTTGAATAAAGTTAATAAATAAGCCAAAAACAGCCTTAAAAGCATAAAAAGCTACTTGAGGCTGTTTTATGGCTTATACGAAGCTTACAAAAAAGTGCTAAAACTCTAAATTCTGTCAAGTATTTTTTTAAAAAATACAAAAAACACCTATCTTTGTTGATAAAATAGCCAAGGTAAAGCAAGCTTCTCCAGCAAGATACCCAAAACGCATCTCCAAAGTCTTTCCCCAAGAGCATTTATACAGTACCCAAATAATATTTTTACGAGCAAATAATTTTTATGTCAGAAGAGAGAAACATGAGGCTAAATCAAGCGGCAAGAAAACTCAACATTGGTACCAACACCATTGTCGAATTTCTTACCAAAAAAGGCTTTCAGGTAGAAAACAATCCCAATTCCAAAATCTCGCAGGAGCAATATGAACTGCTGGCCAAGGAATATAGGGTTGCTGTGCTTGAAAAGGAAGAAGCTTCGCACAAAAATATTGGCTCAAAACACCTCGAAAATATAGTGATTAAATCTTCTGATGTCTCAAGAGAAATCAACGAAAAAGAACCGGAAGAAGAAGAAGTGCTTATCAAAAATAATACTGAGAAAAGTACGCAAAAAGTCGAAAAGAAAGAAGCCGTAGTGGTAGAAGAAGTAAAAACGCCCAAGCTTCAAGGGCTTACTATTGTTGATAAAATAGATTTGACAGCCAACGAAAAGAAAACACAAAAAACACAAAAGAAAAGCCAAGAAAACAATACAAAAATCGAAATAAAAGAGAAAGAAGAAGTAAAAGTAGAAAGCAAAGTAAAAGAAGTAAAAGAAACAAAAGCTGAGGAAACAGAAAAAAAACCCGAAGCAGAAGTACAACACACCCCAACGCCCCTCCCTATTGCAGAAGAAGTAGTAGTGAATACAGAGGAAGTGGTTGCCAAAAATCCCGTAAAAGAAGAAAACAAAGAAACGTTTGTGCAAGAAGTAGAAAGCATCAAAGAAGAACAAGTAATCAAGGGAAAGGCAGAAACCCTCGGCGGCCTCAAGGTAGTCGGAAAAATAGAACTGCCCGTGGATTCCTCCAAAAAAGGCAAACACAAGCAACCGGTAGCCTCTTCTGATACACTCAACGACAAGAAGAAAAAGCGCAATCGCATCAAAAAGAAAAAGGTATCCGTAGAAAAAGACGCAAATGCGACCAAAACTACTGCCAATACCAGCACTAATACCGAGCAGAAAAACAGAACGCCCAATACCAATAATAATAATAATACCAGCAACAACAATAATAATAAAGGCAAGACTACAGACAACAGAAAGAAATACAAAGAGAAAGAGGAAATCTCTCAGAAAGAAATACAAGACCGCTTCAAAGCTACTTTGGCACAAATCAATTCCGGTGGTGGCAACATTACCAAGAAAAAGTCGGTAGCCAAAGTAAAAAATAAAGAAAAAGAAGACGAAAGCGGAGCAGAATCCTCTAACGTAATAAAACTGACAGAGTTTATCTCTGCCAATGACCTTGCTACCCTGATGGATGTATCTGTAAACGAAGTGATTTCCAAATGCCTTGGCTTGGGAATGTTCGTTTCTATCAATCAGCGCTTGGATGCCGAAGCCATCACCATTATTGCCGATGAGTTCAACTACCAAGTAGAATTTATCTCGGCAGAAGAAGAAAGTGATGTTACCCTTGATGAGCAGGAAGACAGCGAAGAAGAACTCATTGACCGCCCCCCTATCGTAACCGTAATGGGGCACGTAGATCACGGGAAAACCTCTTTACTCGATTATATTCGCAAAACCAACGTAACGGCCAAAGAAGCCGGAGGTATCACACAGCACATCGGAGCTTACAGTGTTACCACCGAAGACAACCGTAAAATCACCTTCCTTGATACACCCGGTCACGAAGCCTTTACGGCGATGCGTGCGCGTGGTGCCAAGCTTACCGACGTAGCCATCATCGTAGTAGCTGCCGACGACAGCGTGATGCCCCAAACGCGTGAGGCCATCAACCACGCCCTCAATGCCGGTGTACCTATCGTTATTGCTATTAGCAAAGTAGATAAACCCAACGCCAATCCTGAAAAAGTACGTGAGCAATTGGCCAACGAAAATATACTTGTAGAAGACTGGGGTGGCAAATACCAATGCCAAGAAATCTCCTCCAAATCAGGACAAGGTATCCCGGAGCTGCTCGAAAAAGTACTTTTGGAAGCTGAAATCCTTGAATTGAAAGCCAATCCTGACAAAAATGCACTCGGTACTGTTATCGAAGCCTCTCTCGACAAAGGTCGCGGCTATGTAACCAACATCTTGGTGCAGGCCGGCACCCTTAAAGTAGGCGACATTATCTTGGCAGGACATCATTACGGGCGTGTACGTGCGATGGTGGACTACCGAGGCAAGCAAATCAAAGTTGTAGGCCCTTCTATTCCTGTGCAAATTTTAGGACTTGCCGGAGCGCCTCAGGCCGGCGACCGCTTCCACGTAATGGATACCGAGCGCGAAGCCAGAGAGATTGCCACCAAAAGAGAACAAATCTTGCGAGAGCAGAGCATCCGTACTACCAAAAGACTTACACTGGGTGATATTGCCCGCCGTATTGCTTTGGGTAGCTTCAAAGAACTCAATGTAATTATTA
>DAIQNQ010000003.1:9351-34250 GCA_036788275.1 Thermonemataceae bacterium | reverse complement strand
GATATTGCCCGCCGTATTGCTTTGGGTAGCTTCAAAGAACTCAATGTAATTATTAAGGGTGATGTGGATGGCTCCGTAGAGGCGCTTTCCGACTCATTACTCAAGCTCTCTACTCCCGAAGTACAAGTAAATGTACTCCACAAAGGCGTAGGACAAATTACAGAGACCGATGTAAACTTGGCCGCTGCCTCCGATGCCGTTATTATCGGCTTCCAAGTGCGCCCCGCGCTCTCTGCCAAGAAACTTGCTGAGCAGGAACAAGTGGAAATTCGTATGTACTCCATCATCTACGATGCTATCAACGAAATCAAAGATGCGATGGAGGGAATGTTGGCTCCTACCATCGAAGAGGTGATTGTGGGCAACGTAGAAGTACGCGAAATCTTCAAAATATCAAAACTTGGTACCATCGCTGGTTCTTATGTACTGGATGGCTATATCAAACGCCACAGCAAAGTGCGTGTAATCAGAAACTTGGTGGTATGCCACACAGGCGAAATAGATACCTTGAAACGTTTTAGAGATGATGCTTCGGAAGTGAAAACCGGCTACGAATGTGGCTTGAGTATCAAAAACTTCAACGACATCGAAGTAGGTGATATTATCGAAGTATTTGAACTGAAAGAAGTGAAGAGAACGCTCTAAGATTCAGTAAAATAATAGAAAAGCGGCTTTGGGAATATCCCAAAGCCGCTTTTTTTAGCTACTTGCCCAACCCTCCTTGTCTAAGCTGCGATATTGGATGGCTTCTGCCAGATGCTCGATTTTAATCTCCTCACTTCCGGCCAAGTCGGCGATAGTACGCGACACCTTCAGGATACGGTCATAAGCCCGGGCCGAAAGCCCCAAGCGCTCCATGGCCGTTTTGAGTAACAAACGCCCTGCCTCATTAATTTGGCAAAGCTCTTTCACCATCTGCGAGGGCATCATGGCATTGGAATAAATATCCTTAAATTCCTTGAAACGCTCCAATTGCACCTCTCTTGCGCGTTCTACACGCTGCCTGATTTCCTCGCTCTTCTCACTTCTGCGCAGCGAGGTCATTTCATCAAAAGAAACAGGCGTTACCTCAACGTGGAGGTCTATGCGGTCGAGCAATGGCCCACTGATTTTGTTGAGATAGCGCTGCACCACACCCGGCGCACATACGCACTCTTTTTCGGGGTGATTGTAATAGCCACAGGGGCAAGGATTCATGCTGGCAATAAGCATAAAATTGGCCGGAAACTCTATTGATATCTTGGCACGTGAGATGGTTACACGGCGCTCCTCCAAGGGTTGGCGCATCACTTCCAATACGGTACGCTTAAACTCCGGCAGCTCATCCAGAAAAAGTACGCCATTGTGTGCGAGCGAAATTTCGCCGGGCTGTGGCATATTGCCGCCTCCTACCAAAGCTACATCACTAATGGTATGGTGAGGGGCACGAAAAGGACGAATAGAAATCAGCGAACCGGCTCCCCCAAGCTTTCCGGCTACAGAATGTATTTTGGTAGTTTCGAGGGCTTCTTGCAGTGTAAGCGGCGGCAAGATGGAGGCCAAGCGCTTGGCAAGCATGGTTTTGCCTGCTCCGGGAGGCCCTATCATAATCACGTTGTGCCCTCCGGCAGCGGCTATTTCCAAAGCCCTTTTGATATTTTCTTGTCCTTGCACATCGGCAAAGTCAGCCTCATAATGGGTCTTATTCTGAGAAAAAAGCGCTCTGGTATCTCTTTGGAGTGGCTCTATCGCTCGCTGCCCTTCCAAAAACTCAATAGCTTCCTCCAGATTTTCTACCCCGATTACGTCTAATTGATTGACGATGGCGGCCTCCTCGGCATTTTCTTTGGGCAAGATAAAGCCCTTAAAACCTGCCTTGCGTGCCTCGATGGCAATGGGCAGCACCCCCTTGATGGGGCGCAAGACACCATCTAAGGCCAGCTCGCCCATAATAATATAAGAAGCCAGCTCCGAAGCCTGTATCTGCCCCGAAGCCGCCAGTATCCCCAAGGCAATGGGCAAATCGTAAGCCGAGCCCTCTTTTTTGATGTCGGCAGGGGCTAAATTAACTACTACTTTCTGCCTTGGAAACTTATAGCCCAGATGCTTGATGGCCGTGTCTATACGTTGGGTACTTTCTTTGATAGCGCCATCGGGCAAGCCCACCATGTAGAAATTATTTCCTTGGCTTACGTCCACCTCTATCGTGATACAAAAAGCATTTACGCCATACACGGCACTTCCAAAAGTTTTAGCGAGCATATTTTTTCAGATTATTGTAGCGCAATCAAGCACTTGTACATTGGAAGATATACAAAAAACAAGAGCTTACAAAATTTCTTTGAGCCTGCTTAAGCACGTAATCTCGTAGCGCATCTTGCTGCGATGCGGAACGTTTTGCGGATTGAAATACACCGCGTCAATCCCTGCATTGTGCGCGCCCTGCACGTCCGTCTCCAAATTGTCGCCTATCATTAGGCATTCTGTGGGCTTGGTGCCGAGCTTTTGTACCAAGAAATCGAAAATATACGGCTCCGGCTTCTTGCATTGGGCCTCTGCCGAGGTAATTACGTGGGCGAAATAATCCTTTATTTTAGAAGCTTGCAGCTTTACCTGCTGGGTTTCGGGAAAACCATTGGTGATAATGTGCAACTGATAATGCTGCGAAAGATACTCCAATACCTCTAAGGTATGAGGTATCAGATAGGGTTTCTGGGGGCAGCGCTCCAGATATTCCTTTCCCATACTTGGAGGCACCAAGCTACGTGCCAAGCCCAGCCGCTCAAATACAATAGGAAAGCGTGTACTACGCAGCTCCTCTTGGCTCATCAGCCCTCTGTTGTAGAGGTCCCAAAGCTCAAAATTGGTATCAGAATACACCTGTATAAAATCTTGCTGCTGCAGACCCAAGCGCAGCAAGTCGTGCTGTTCAAAAAGCTCGCCGAGGGTTTCGGCGGAATTGCGCTCAAAATCCCAAAGCGTATGGTCTAAATCGAAAAAGATATGTGAATAAGATTTTCTAAGCATTGTTTCGCCTCCATTTGCGGGCATCTATCTTGTTGATGGCCAATTCTCGGTTAGAATATAATATTTGATAAATTTCTTGGTCTTTGAGCAACACAGCATCTTTCGACAAATAGCGCAATAGCTGCTGCACAATATCACTTACTTCTTCTTTCAGGGTATAGAAAATCCACTGGTCTATTTTGATGGTTTGGAGCAATCCGGCATTTTTGAGATATACCAAATGGCGCGAGATTTTGGTCTGGGTAAAATCAAGCACCAACTCCAAATCCGAAGGACACATTTTATTGTTTTGATACAATAAATGTACAATCCTCACACGCGATTCATCGCTGAAACACTTGAAGATTTGGCTTCCTACCAACAAAGAAAAATGCTTGAGACGCATATCCGAAAAGAAAAGTAGTCAAGGCTGCTGCTCCACAAAGATAAGAGAAAGCACCTAAGTCTGAAAATCTACCAAATCTTTTTCGGTCTGATACAAAATTTAACTAAATTTGTAAAGCTTAATCACAGACACACAATGAAAAGACTATTTTACCTGAGTATCGTACTGATAGCGCTTTCGGCAGGCAAGGCCTTTGCACAAGGAAGCGATGCCAGAAGCCTTGTATTAATGGGTTTTTTGGTAGAAAGCGAAGATAAAAAAACGCCCGTAGCCTTTGGCAATATCATCATCCCCTCCGAAGGAGTCGGCAAGTCGGCCAATGAGCGTGGAGAGTTCAGTATTCGTGTAGTTCCCGGCGACAGCCTCTTGGTTACAGCCGTAGGCTACCAAACGATGTATTACCGCGTACCTGTTGATAAAGTAGAATCTTATGCCATCGTGATTCCCATGAGTCCTTCAGTTACAATGTTGGCACCCGTAGAGGTCTTTCCCTACCCCACCGAGCAGATTTTCAAAGAGGCTTTTCTGGCCTTGGACTTAGAAGATGAGCGTACCCGCAACCTTCGAAAGAACTTGAGTGCCGAATTAGTTGCCAAAATGGCCTTCGAGAAGGGCATGGATGCAGGCTCCAATTACCGCAATTATATGCAGATGCAGCAAGAATATCTGCACAACCGCAACTTCCTGCCTACGCTTTCCTTGGTGAATCCCTTTGCTTGGGCCAAGTTTATTGAGTCTGTCAAGCGAGGAGATTTCAAAAAAGGCAAGTACAAAGAGTATATGAAAGACTAAAAAATTGCCTAATATACAGCACTTTGCAAGCAATAAACTCTATTTTTGAGAGAAAAAAGCAGAAAAAATTTGTAGCAAATAAAAAAAGCACTACCTTTGCAACACTTTAAACGAAAGCCTCAATAGCTCAGCTGGTAGAGCAACTGACTTGTAATCAGTAGGTCGCTGGTTCGATCCCGGCTTGGGGCTCTCACAATCAAGCACTTGTAGTGAATACTGCAAGTGCTTTTTGCTTTGGCTTCTGCGGTAATAGTGTATTTTTCGGCAGGCCTGCTTCCTAAAAAATCCTTGTAAAAAATACATTATTTACCCAAAAAACACTACTTTTGAATAGTACAGAGGCTTCTCCACGCAAAGAACTGTATCTCGAATATGGAAAATAATTTTTTTGCTACAAAAATAGAGTTCTTAAAAGGAGTGGGCGCACAAAAAGCCGCCTTGCTCAATCAGGAGTTGCAGATATATACTTTTGGCGACTTGCTCCAACACTACCCCTTTCGCCACGAAGACCGCTCTCAAATACACAACATTGCCGAAATCTCCGAGGAGATGCCACACGTACAGCTCAAAGGCAAGATTAAATTTATGGAAACCGTCGGCGAAGGGCACAAAGAACGCTTGGTGGCCTACTTTCGTGATGTCACCGGCGAGGTAGAGCTGGTGTGGTTCAAGGGTGTACAATGGGTGAAAAAAAGCATACAATTGCAGCAGGAGTATATTGTATTTGGCAAGCCTACCGAGTTCAACGGCAAATTCAACATCGCCCATCCTGAGCTGGAGCTTTACAATCCGCAAGCTCCCGCCAAAGCAAGCTTGTATCCGGTGTATCACGCTACCGAAAAACTCAAAAAAAGAGGCCTCGACAGCCGTGCCTTGGCCAAGCTGACGCGACAACTCCTCGACACTGCCCTCGTGCACATACGCGAAACCCTCTCCGAAGAGCTGATAGCCACTCACAAGCTTCTCGGCAAAAAAGCAGCCGTAGAAAATATCCATTTTCCTAAAAACATACAAAGCCTTGCCCAAGCCAAGCAAAGGCTCAAGTTTGAGGAGCTTTTCTTTACACAGCTCAAGCTCCTGCGCCAAAATATGGGTCGAAAAATCAGCTACCGAGGGCAGGTATTCAAAAATACACAACTCCTCACTACCTTTTACAAAGAACACTTGGAGTTTGACCTTACCAATGCCCAAAAACGCGTAGTAAAAGAAATTTACCAAGACTTGTGCGGTGGACGACAGATGAACCGCCTCCTGCAAGGAGATGTGGGAAGCGGCAAAACCATTGTGGCTTTTATTGCGATGCTCTTAGCAATAGGCGGACGAGCGCAGGCCTGCCTGATGGCTCCTACGGAGATTCTGGCCGAGCAGCACTTCAGAGGCCTCAAGCCTTATGCCGACCGACTGGGTATCACGATAGACCTCCTCACAGGCTCCAGCAATACCAGCGAGCGCAAGCTGATAGATGAGTATCTGCGCTCCGGCGATTTGCAAATCCTTATCGGCACGCATGCGCTTTTGGAAGACAAAGTGCAATTCCGAAATCTGGGCTTGGTAGTGATAGACGAACAACACCGCTTTGGCGTGGAACAACGTGCCAAACTTTGGCAAAAAAATCAGGAGTTTTCTCCACACGTATTGGTGATGACGGCCACGCCCATTCCACGTACTTTGGCTATGACCCTCTACGGCGACCTTGATGTATCGGTGATAGACGAACTACCACCCGGACGCAAACCCATCAAGACGGTGCATCGCTACGATTCGCACCGCCTCAGGGTATTTGGCTTTATCCGTGAGGAGCTACAAAAGGGGCGACAGACCTACATCGTGTATCCGCTCATTGAGCAATCCGAGAAGTTAGACCACCTCAAAGACCTCCAAGATGGCTATGAGAGTATTTGCAGGGCTTTTCCTGAATATGCTATCAGCATCGTACACGGACAAATGAAGCCCCGCGACAAGGAGTTTGAAATGCAGCGATTCCTCAAAAATGAAACCCAGATAATGGTTGCCACTACCGTGATAGAAGTGGGTGTGAATGTGCCCAATGCCTCGATTATGATGATTGAAAATGCTGAACGCTTTGGGCTCTCGGCCTTGCACCAGCTGCGAGGGCGCGTGGGACGCGGGGCGGAGCAGTCTTATTGTATTTTGATGAGCGACTACAAGCTCTCGCGTGAGGCGCGCGAGCGCATCAAAGTGATGGTAGAAACCAACGATGGCTTTGAGATAGCAAATACCGACTTGAAGCTACGAGGCCCGGGCGATTTGACAGGCACGCAGCAAAGTGGTATTTTAGACTTGTTGATTGCCGACTTGGCCAAAGACGGAGAAATATTAGAGAGCGCCCGTGAAAGCGCCCAAAAGATTCTCGCCGAAGACCCCAGCTTGGCACTTTATAAGCATATTTTTATTAAGAAGCACCTCGAAGAAATAGAAAAGACCGTGGGGCGCTGGGCGCGCATTAGCTAAAAGACTGGTCATGATAAAAAAAATTAGAAAATATATTTTTGAGCATCCACGCTACACGAAAGTCATTATGGGCCTTCAAAGTGTGCAGATAGGTCGTACACAGAAGGTATCCATCTATGTTTTCTTGCAGGTATTGCTCAAAAAAATCATTAGAGACAACTTAAACGGCAAAGCCATGTCAGTGGCTTTCAGTCTTACGCTTTCTATTTTTCCTTTCATCTTGTTTATTCTTACGCTGCTGCCCTATACACCTATCAATAAAGGACAGATTTTAGAGTTTATCGCAGAGGCAGTGCCCGGAGGTATTTTCGCTTTTATCAACGATACCGTCAATGACATCCTGAGCCACAAACGCCAAGAACTGCTCTCTTTCAGTGTGGTTTTTGCTTTGTATGCAGCCACCAATGGCATGGCCACACTTATTGTGAGCTTCAACAGCACCTATCGCTTGGCCGAAAAAAGAAGCTTTTTACAATTACGCTTGGTAGCTTTATTGCTTACGATGATTGTGGCCTTTGTACTTTTCGTAGCGATTGTAGTGCTGATTGTGGGGAATATCATGCTCACTTGGCTTTCTAAAATAGGTTGGATTAACAGCGACCTGCTCTATTGGGGCATTGTTTTGCTCAAATATGCTACGGTATTTATCGTATTTTTTTTGGCAGTGGGCTTTATTTATTATATTGCTCCGGCGAGCCAACGTAGGTGGCGTTTTATTTCTTTGGGTTCGCTTAGTGCATCTGTACTCATTATATTGGCTACCAATGCTTTTTCTTTTTATCTGAATAATTTTGCTGCCTACAACAAGCTCTATGGCTCTATTGGTACACTCATTGCCCTGATGCTTTGGATTTATTTGGTATCTTTTATCTTGCTCTTAGGCTTAGAAATGAACGCTTGCTTGATAGAGGCCAAGAGAATGAATGCACAACAAGTAGCTCTCAGAGACGAGCCTGTATCTCGAAAAGAGCTATAAACTGCTGCACACCATCTTTATCATTCTGTATTTTTTATATTCGCTTTACGTTCTAAATTTTTTCTTATGAAACAAAAATTGCCTTCTGTTCAGCGTATTGTGGATGGTGCTCGCGGCGTTCTTGCACGTTTTCCCTTGGCTATTCTCATCAGTTTGGTGGGCACAGCTTCTGCTTTGGTACTGGTAGAAGAATCGCAGCAGCCCCTTTTTGAGAAACTGTTTTTTTGCGCGCTTCTGGGCTTGCCACTCATATTGGCGGTGTATCTCTACGAAGAGCGCCACGGCAAAGTAAACAAATATATATTAGAAGGTATTGCTCTTTTGGCGCTGGTGGGCTATTTCTTTACCTTGCCTGAGGAGATGCACATTGTGTCAGGAATCCGCTTTGCCCTGCTTTGGCTGGCGGTACATTTGCTGGTGGCTTTCAGCCCTTTTATTGGGCGTGGCGAAATCAACGGCTTCTGGCAGTACAATCGTACTTTACTGTTGAGAATCATCTTATCGGGCTTGTATTCGGCTGTTTTATACACGGGTATTGCCATTGCCTTGGCAGCAATTGATGCTCTTTTTTCGGTAAATATCAATTTTAAAACCTACTCACGAGTTTTTATCGTGATTGTAGGTTTGTTCAATACTTTCTTCTTCTTGGCAGGGCTGCCGGAACGCTTGGAAGATTTGGAACAAGACGACGACTACCCAAAGCAACTCAAAGTATTTACACAGTTTGTGCTTTTGCCACTCGTAACCATCTATTTGGGGATTTTGTATGCCTACATGTTCAAGATTATCGTAGAATGGAACTTGCCCAAAGGCTGGGTCTCTTATCTGGTCATTAGCTTCTCTACGGCGGGTATTCTCTCTTTGTTATTGATTTATCCCATACGAAATCTCGAAGAAAACAAGTGGATAAGCACCTTCGCAAAGTTTTTTTACTTGGCACTTTTCCCCTTGGTAGTTTTACTTTTTGTGGCGATTGGCGTGCGCATTCAGGAATACGGCATTACCGAAAATCGCTACTTAGTGATTTTACTGGCCTTGTGGCTGGCGGGCAATGCGCTCTACTTCTTGCTCAGCAAAGCAAAAAATATCAAAGTAATCCCTATTTCTCTTTGTCTTCTGGCTTTTCTCTGCTCTTTTGGTCCTTGGGGCGTGTTTTCGGTAGCGGCGATGAGCCAAAAGCGCCAGTTCGAGGAAATTCTGCTCAGTGAAAACCGACTCAAAGACGGAAAATTTGATGCAGATACCAGCAAAACATTCAATACCGCAAGCGAGGAGCGCCTCCGCTCTGTACTAAACTTTATGGCTGAAAGGGAGCAGTTGGATATGTTACAGCCCTATTTTGAACAAAAATTCGACTTCCTTGATAGTGATTCCAGCAACAATCGCTATACGCGTCATTACCTCTTTGCCGACCGTGTGGCACTGATGTTGGGCTTCTCTGATCAATACAACTATGAGGTAGATGGGCAACGTTATTTCAATGCCAATATTGCCGCCGAACACGTCATCGAAAGTGCCGGATATGAGTACCTGCTCTTTCAGAATATCTACGAACAAGCACAAGATGGAACACAAAAGTTAACTCCTCCCAATGGCTTGCCTGAGCTGGCAGGGCTGCACACCAACTTCGCCCAAGGAGCCAATACCGTAGAACTGATAAATACACAAGGAGAAACGCTGATAGAAATCCCCTTAGATGTATTTTTGGCGCAAGTACAAAAAACAGAAAAGGAACGCTACCAACTGAGCCCTGCTGAAATGACTTTAGAGCATCAAAATCAAGCTTATAAAGTAAAATTGGTCTTCCAAAACCTCAACTTGGTATCGCTGCAAGGCAAAGATAAAATTCAAAATGCAAGTGTATTCTTTTTGATACATCGGCTCTGACATACACATCAGGAGAGAATTTTGTGATTTCTCAGCACAAAGTCTCTCCTTTTTTGTTTATTTAAAAATATCAATCTAAGCACAAGATGAGCAACACCCTCATTACCATCATCCTTATTGTGATAGGAAGCATCTTCTTTCCGGCCATGGGCTATTATTTAGACTATCGCGACAAAAAGAAGAAGCAACAGCGCCGTGTTGCGCGTACTTCCTCCAAACTACCATCTTGATTCTCCACACATGAAAAAAAGAGTTGCCATTTTAGGTTCTACCGGCTCCATCGGCACACAAACCCTCGAAGTAATTGCACAGCACCCCGATAAGTTTGAGGTAGAAGTACTTACCGCGCAGCGCAATGCCGCCCTGCTCATCGCCCAAAGCATACAGTTTCAGCCCAATGCCGTAGTAATTGCCGACGAAAGCCGCTATCAAGAGGTAAAAGAAGCCTTATCCGCCCATCCAATCAAGGTATATGCAGGAGCCAAGGCCTTGCAGCAAGTAGTACAAATGGACAGTGTGGATATTGTACTCACCGCATTAGTGGGCTTTGCAGGGCTGGAGCCTACGCTCAAAGCCATCGAGGCTTCCAAGCCTATTGCATTGGCCAACAAAGAAACCTTGGTAGTAGCCGGAAGCATGGTTACGAGCTTGGCAGCACGCCACGGCGTAAATATCTATCCGGTGGACTCGGAGCATTCGGCTATCTTTCAGTGCTTGGTAGGGGAGTTTCACAATCCTATCGAAAAAATTATCCTCACGGCCTCCGGTGGCCCTTTCAGAGGTAAAAAGGCTGAAGAGCTGCGCCAAGTAACCAAAGCCCAAGCCCTCAAACATCCCAATTGGACAATGGGCGCGAAGATTACCATAGATTCGGCCAGCCTTATGAACAAAGGCTTGGAGGTAATAGAAGCCAAGTGGCTCTTTGCCTTGCAGCCCGAGCAGATAGAGGTAGTGGTGCATCCGCAGTCTATCATTCACTCGATGGTGCAGTTTGAAGACGGCTCCATCAAAGCACAAATGGGCTTGCCCGATATGAAGCTGCCCATCTTGTTTGCCATGGCTTATCCTGATAGAATAAAAACCGATTTCCCTCGTTTTGATTTTGCCAAGTATCCGCAGCTTACTTTCGAGCAGCCCGATACCGATACTTTCCGCAACCTGGCCTTGGCCTTTGAGGCACTCAAAAAAGGAGGTAACATGCCTTGTGTGCTCAATGCCGCCAACGAAATAGCCGTAGAGTACTTCCTGAACGATGCCATCGGCTTCTTGGAAATGCCCGAACTGATTGCCGATTGTATGGCCAAAATGCCTTTTATCGAAAATCCCTCGCTGGACGATTATCTACAATCAGATGCCGAAACCCGCAGGCTGGCTCTGGAGCTGGTGTAAGCAGGGCTTTTGATTTAGCAGAGAATCTTGTATTTTTGAGTTTTACAAAAGATTAATATAGAAACATGGATGTATTGATTATGGCCGGACAGCTGATACTGGGGCTGTCTATTTTGGTGGGATTGCACGAGCTGGGGCATTTGCTTACAGCCAAGATGTTTGGTATGCGCGTAGAAAAGTTTTCCATCGGCTTCCCTCCTACTATCTTTAAAGTGCAATATGGCGAAACCGAATATGCCATTGGGGCAATTCCTTTGGGCGGCTTCGTGAAGATTTCGGGCATGATAGATGAGTCCATGGACAAGGAGTTCCTTGACAAAGCCCCTGAGCCTTGGGAGTTTCGTGCCAAACCCGCTTGGCAACGTCTCATCGTTATGCTGGGTGGCATTATCGTCAATGTCATTACAGGGATTGTCATCTTTGTGATGCTTACTTACACCCGCGGCGAGGAGTTTATTCCTTCTTCTAAGGCGGAATACGGCATTGTGGCACACGAAGTAGGCGAAAAGATTGGTTTGCGTACCGGCGACAAGATTGTCAATATCAATGGCCAACCTTTCGAGCGTTTTAGCGACATCAAAAGCAGCGAAGTGCTCTTGGGTAGCAATGCTTTCTATACCGTAGAGCGTGAAGGGCAAAAAGTACGTGTGGACATTCCCAATGATTTAATGGATGATTTGGCCGACCGTAAGAAGGCTTTTGTAGATGACTTGCCTATCACCAAAGAATACCAAATACTTGAAGTAGCTGCCGGAAGTCCTGCCGAAAAAGCAGGTCTCAAAAGCCAAGACCTCATCATAGCCGTAAATGAACAGCCGATAACGTTCTACCACGAGCTTCAGCAGCGCCTCTCAGCTGCTGCTGGCGAAGAAGCACGCCTGAAAGTAAAAAGAGGCGAAGAGGAAATAAGCCTCAAGGCTACCGTAGGTCCTGACGGCAAGCTGGGCTTTGTGCCCGTTTTTGTGCAGAGCCTTTTTGTGCATCGTGATTTTAGCTTGGGCGAGTCGCTGAGCAAAGGTACAGGCGACGCTTTTGGAATTGTATTTGACAATATCAAGGGCTTTGGCAAAATTTTTAGAGGCGAAGTATCAGCCTCCAAATCTTTGAGTGGCCCTATCGGTATCGGCAAGGTATATGGCTCGGTATGGATTTGGTCGAAATTTTGGTACATCACCGGCATGCTTTCTATGATTTTGGCCTTTATGAACTTTCTACCCATTCCGGCCTTAGACGGTGGCCATGTGGTGTTTATTTCTTATGAGATGATTTCGGGCAGAAAGCTCTCCGACAAATTCCTTGAAAACTCCCAAAAAGTAGGCATGGTACTGCTGCTCTGCCTGATGGTTTTTGCGGTGTTTAATGATATTTTTAAAGCGATTTTTTAAAATTAAAGATGCCCTGTCTTTCTCCAAAGGCAGGGCTTTTTCTATGAAGTACCTCTCTGTTTTTTTTCTCCTGCTGCTTTGTGCAGCCAATTCCCAAAAGCACGATTTCCACGCCAGCTTGGCCGATATGCAATACAATCCACGCAGCAAAAAGCTGGAGGTAACGCTACGAGTATTTACCGATGATTTGGAAAATGATTTGGCCAAAATGAATCCGGGCAAAACTTTCGTAGTGGACTTTACCGCCAAAGACAAGGCGCTCAATGCGGACATCAAGCGTTACTTGGAAAAACACTTTTTTATTTTGGGAGCTGAAAAGAGCCTTTTAGACTTTATTGGCCGCGAGCATGATGCCGATGGCAGCACTTTGTATTTTGAGATGACTGTACCAACGCCTGCCAAAGGCGAAAAAATGCAAATGCAGAACAGCATTATGTTGGATTTATTCGACGACCAATCGAATATTGTCAATGTGCAATGGCAGGACAAAAAGAAAACCTTCCTTTTTCTCCGTGCCAACAGGCAGCAAGAATGGCCTTGGTAAAACCTACATCAGGCCTACCAAGCGATAGAAGTCAATCATCGTAACCCTGAAAGTTTCTCTTTGGTCTTGGGTATGCAGTACGGGAATTTCTTGGGAATCTTGTACTACAAAAAGGCTTTGCTTTTTAAGGATAGCTTGGTACAGTTGTGTGGCCAAAGCAAAATGGCTCTCTTTGCTGTTGTTTTCAAGGCGATAGGAGCCGCTCTTCTCTCCTTCCTCCTGCCAATTGATAATTGTCCCTGCGGGAAGCATTGCCTGCGAGGCTGTTTCAAAGCGGATATAAGCCTCGTCATACATCCAATTATTGCCAATCAAAATATTCAAATTGTACACCGTGCTGTCTGTGTTTCGATCTTTTTTTCGATACACCTCCAAGCGGTCTCGGCCTATTTCTTCTTTATCGTAATAGATTTGCCTTGTGTTTTTAAAAAACAAACGAGTAGCATCTGTCGTCTTAAAAGCGGGCTTATCGGGAGCCAGCACTTTGTCTTTTTCGATACCACAAGCACATATCAAACAGCAGAGAAAAAGTTTCAAAAAAATCTGCCAATCATTTTTTCTAAACATTTTCTTCTACAAATTCTACCAAGTCTTCAATCTTATTCAGAAGTATCATATTGTCAGTCATGTCAAATCCTTGCCCAATCACCTGTCCGCCCGTAATGAGAATTGTAGCATCAGGGAAAAGATTGCCTAATTGCAATAAGTACTTCTGCACATACTCGTAAGAGGGAGACGCAGTAATAATACAAAGCAAATACTCAGGTTGGTGGATTTTATACGCCATTTTCAGGTCGTGTAGGGGAAGTGTCTGCCCCAAATAAATCACGTGCTGCTCACGCTTACGAATCAAGTAGTTACAAAAGAGCAAACTCAGCTCATGCCATTCTCCTTCAGGTAGAAAAAGCATGTATTTCTTGGCACGAGGATTACTGCTACGAAGCTGTCCATCAATGGCTACAATTACCTTTTGCCTGATAAGATAGGAAATAAAATGCTCTTGGGAAGGATTAATAGAACCGGTTTGCCACAAAATACCCAAACGCACTAAGAAAGGATAAATGAGGTGCAACATGGTATTTTCAAAACCATTTTGCAGAATACAGGTAGAAATGATTTTCTCGAACTTGTCTTCGTCCAAATCCAGCATACAAAGTGTAAGTGCTTGGATTTTATCTTCGTATTGGGTGGTTTTTTCTGTAAGGCGCAGCACCTCATCGCGAAGGTCTGTCTGCTCCATTTGGGCTATTTTCGAGATTTTGAAGCCATGTTTATTCAACAGAGATATGTTGAGAATAAACTTTAGGTCTTCATCATCATAAAAACGGATGTTGGTATCAGTACGCTTAGGCTTCAGAATTTCATACCTTTGCTCCCAGATTCTCAATGTATGCGCTTTGATGCCGGATAATTGCTCGACATCTTTAATAGAATAATTGCTCATATTCCAACTCGATTAGCTCCCTTGTTTGAACGATTTTTGACTACAAGTAGTAAACTCTTTGAGGGAGCGAATTGTTTTTAAAACCTTGAAATAGTAATATTTAAAAAATAAATTTAGCAATACTTAGACGCTATGACTTGCGATATGCAAAAATATTGAGTTGCAAATCCATCAGCCGCTCATTCTTGTAATAATGATTTAACAGAGGGCTTTTGCGGCTGAGTACCTGCTCTATATAATACCGAAATCCTGCTTCTGCCAGCACTTTCAGCAAGTCTTCAAGCTTCTGCGGGGCTTGGTGGTAAGCATGGTATTCTACAAATAAGTTTTGCACTTTGTGTAGCTCTTCTCTGCAATCGGCCAATACAGCACTTTCAGCTCCTTCAATATCCATCTTCAACATATCAATAGGCTTTGTCTCGGCAGCTAAAAGGCTTTTGAGCCTCACAGATGGCACTTTTATCTGATTTTTATCTCCAAAAATAGAGCCACCATCAGCCCCTTCTTGCGCCAACAAAATGCCCTCGTCGTGTATCCATACGGCCTTGGCATGTATTTCTATGTTTTGGAGCTGATTTTGGCGGATATTTTCTTCTAAAAGCTGGGCAATCTGCGGGTCGGCCTCAAAGGCTTTGATATGGGCTTGGGGGTATTTTTGTTTGAAATACGCACAGTCCAATCCTACGTTGGCACCACAATCATAGATAAGGGGTGTTTCGTGGGAGCAGGCAAAAGCATAGCTTTCTTCTACCATAATCTCTTTTACCTGCCAAATAAAAGAAAGCGCATCGGGAATGTGCCAGCGCTGCCCACCAAAGCGCGTGCGCAGAGCTTTGTAGCGGGGCTGCCCGCTGATGCGCCATACCAAATATAAAAAAGCCCTGCTTCGGCGGCTGCGGAACAAATGATAGAACTCTTTGAACAAGATTTTGAAAAAAAGTATCATCGGATTCCGTATTTCAGAAAGTTGAGCAGCCTGCGCCAAGGGCTGGGTTTAAAAAAATTTTGCAAGGCGGTGAGAGCTTCCTGCGGCACGAATGGGGCGACACTGAGCTTCAAAGCTTCATTGGAAAGCACCGTATCGTACTTTTGGGTTTGGGGCAAATGCGTGCCGGAGCTATCGGTGCCAATATTCTGTACCTTAGAATGTTTGGGAAACAGGCAGTAGGCCTCTTGGCGAAAGTGCGTGTAGCTCCAGCGGATTGCCCAAGAGCTGATCTTACCTCTTTGTTGCTTATACAACATGGCCAGCAAATCTTCGCCCCCGGCTTGAAAAGCCTTCTGTGCTTGACGATTTTTACAAAAAGTAGCAAAATCCTGCACCTGCCAGTCGGCCAGCTCCCAGCGGTTGCGCCAAGTAGCCCAGCCCCAAGAGGAAGCGCGTGGCAGCAGTAGTACATCGTCGGGGAAGGCGGCAGGCAAAGCGATAGGATACAAATAGCCGGAAATAGAGAAGATATGCTGATGCCCTTGGTAGGCCACCAAGGCAGCATTCATAAATTGGAGAAAATCTTTGGAGAAGAGCAGGTCGTCTTCAAGTACAATAGCGCTTTCGTATTTTTCAAGTACAAGGCTCACTCCCTGAATCACCGATTGCGCCAAGCCCTGATTTTGCTCCGAAAAGTGCAAGTGTATCTCTTTGAAACCGCTTAATTGTTCCAGATACGCCCTCACAGCAGCCACGGCGGCTTGGTCTTGAGGGCTTTTAGCACCATCGGCAAATACAAACAATGTACTTTGTGCCGCTTCGGGATTTTGAAGCAGGCTTTCGAGGGTTTTTTGTAGATGTAGCGAACGGTTGTAGGCAAAAAGAACAATAGGAGCAAGCATAGGCACTTCGTAGGGCATTGGTTTACTCCTTGAGCAATTGCGCCATCAAGGTATTGAACTCCTCGCGGAAAGCCTCATAATAAGCCCCTGTGCCCGGCCCGTTGAATCCGGTGTGGATTTTCCTTACTTTCCCTTTTTTGTCAATAAAAATAGTGGTAGGAAAAGACATTACTTGGTTGAGCATCGGCAAGCTACGGGCAGCTTCTTCCTTGCTATTGGTACCGGCAATCAAAAAATCGTATTGGGCATTGTAGCGTTTCACTACGCGCTCCACCATGCGTTTGGCATACTCAAACTCAGGTTTGCGCTCGTAAGCCAAAGCGATGATGGCCACCTCTTGATTTTTATTCTTGCTGTACCAGTCGGCCAAAAAGGCGGTTTCGTCCATACAGTTAGGACACCAAGAGCCGAATATCTGGAGAATCACCACCTTGTTTTGATATTGCGCATCAGAGAGACGGCGGGTTTGGCCTTGCAAGTCGGGAAAGGCAAAGTCAATGCGCTCATAGCCCTCTTTGAGATAGGTGAGCTCATAAGCATTGCGAAGGCTGACTTCTGCATTGCGCTGGGCTGTCCATGTTTCGCGGTAGCTGCTGCCCGACCAAAACTCTCCTACCAAGCTGTCTCCTTGCAGGGCGGCTTTGAAGAGGAAAGCATGGTTGCCATCGAAGGTGGAAAGTACCAGTTTGGAATCCTCTATCACCCCTTCGAGGTAGCGATAGTCGCCTGTTTCTGTAAGGAAAGTACCGGTAACATACTGCTCTTTTTGTTCAAAAACGCCCACTGCCGGATAGCTTTTGCCCTCAGCGGTACGAAAGTTCACCTGCCATTTGCCGGAAAAATCAGCAGTAGGCTGTGTAGCAGGCTGTGGAAAACGTGCCTGCCCAAAACGTCCACTCAGGGCTTGGTCTTTGTCGGGAGCGTAGTATTTTCGGAAAACGCCTTGGAGGCTGTCTTTATCGAACTTGATGAGTAGGGCAGCATCAAAAATATGCAGGGGCACTTCTAAGGAGTCGCTCGTTACACGGATGTCTTCCAGCAAAATTCTCTCTTCGGCATTGATAAGGTAGCCTTTCCAGAGGCTGTCTTGTTGGCTGAGTTCTAAGAGAAAGGGAATCTCCCCGCCTTCAGAGGCCAAAGCGATACGCCAAGTACCTGCTTGGGGTTGAGGAGTTTCAGCTTTTTGGGTGTTTTCTTGGCAGGAGGCCATCAGCAGGAAGCCGCTTAGTAGGTAAACGAGTATTTTATTCATATTGGATGCTTTCTTTTTCGGCGCGTGCGGGCTGAAGCAGCGTAAGCAAGACGCTCTCAATAGTATTGTTGGTTTTTTTGAGTATGGTAAACTTGTAGGTGTCGTTGCTCACATGGTCTTGTTCTTCGGGAATACGCCCAAAGATTTCGTTGAGCAAACCAGCCACAGTTTCGTAGTTTTCGCTTTCCGGCAGCGATTCGGGCAACAATTTATTTACATCTTCCACATTAGAGAGGGCATCTACAATAAACTCGCTTTCACTTTTGGGCTGTACTACGGGCATTTCGTTGTCGTATTCGTCTTGAATATCGCCTACCAGCTCTTCTACAATGTCTTCCATGGTAAGAATACCGGAGGTACCTCCAAACTCATCTAAGACCACAGCCATCTGCACGTGTTCTGTTTGCAGCTCACGAAGGATAAGGTGAATGAGTTTTTTCTCTGATACAAAATACGGCTCGCGCGCCATCGCCTTGATGTCCATCTTGGACTTGTCGGTAAGGGCAGCTTTGAGTACATCTTTGGTATGGAGGATACCAATAATATTGTCAATACTTTCTTGATATACCGGAATGCGCGAATAGCCTTCTTCTATCACAATGTTTACTACTTCATCAGGATTGGCATCTACGCTGAGTGCTACCAGCTTGCGGCGAGGTACCATGATTTGCTCGGCGATGCGGTCATCAAACTTGAATACATTTTCGAGCAGTTCGTGTTCTGCCGACTTGATATTGCCACTGTTCTTACTTTCTTCGAGGAGCAAACGAATTTCGTCTTCAGTGTGGGTGTCTTGCTCATGTACCAAAGGTACACCAATAGCTTTGAGTACAAGGTTGGCAAAACCATTAAGCACCCAAATAAAGGGGCGAAATACAAAATAAAAACCGCGCAGCGGATACGCGAGCCACATAGTGGTACGCTCTGGGTAGCGAATGGCCAACGACTTGGGCGCTAACTCGCCAAATACAATATGTAATACAGTGATGAGTGTAAAGGCTACGGGAAGGGCGATTTTGTGGGCAGCGGCATCGGTGATGGGATAATCGAGCCAAGCAAAAATACTGATAATCATTTTGGCGACTACGGGTTCGCCAATCCATCCGAGGCCAAGGCTGGCCAATGTGATGCCTAATTGAGTGGCTGATAGGTAGGCATCTAAGTTGTTTACTACTTTTAAAGCACCTGTTGCGAGTTTGTTACCAGATTGAGACTTGCTCTCAACCTGCGTGATCCGGACCTTCACAATGGCAAACTCCGCCGCCACGAAAAATCCATTGATGGCGACTAATAGAAAGGTAATAAGTATGTCACTGCCCATAATTGCATTGTTCTTCTTCCAAGGTAGTAGTGGGCGGCTCGGAATACCGCCTTTCGTGTGTACAAATAATTTACGAATATAAAAAAATTACTACAAATATACGCAAAAACTTTTGGAAAGATTCCCCAAAGTGCTGCTGTCTTTGAACTTATGTAATGCCTGCTATTGCAGTTCGTCAATAATCGTTGCCCAATAGTCCCACTTTTCTTGCTCTTCGGCGAGTTGCTGCTTGGTATCACCGTATTGCTTTTGCAGCATAGGCAGTTTGTTGGCATCTTCGTAAGTTTCGGGCAGAGCCATCTGATTTTCCAAAGCTTTCTTTTCTTTTTCGAGCTTTTCGATGCTTTGTTCTACTTGAGCAAGTGCTTTTTGGGCTTTGCTGAGGTCTTGATTTGTGCTATCGGCAGGGCTGCTGCTCTTCTTGCTTTCTTTTACGCTTGGGCGGGCGGGAGCTTCTTTCTTTTCGTCGAGCTTCTTTTGAGCATACCATTCCTCAAACTCATCGTATCCGCCGAGGTATTCTTTGATTTGGTGGTCTTCAATATACCAAATTTTATTAGCCACATGGCGCACAAAGTAGCGGTCGTGCGATACAATCGCAAAAGTACCTTCATACTGCCGGAGCGATTGTATCAAGATATTGATGGATTGCATATCCAAGTGGTTGGTAGGCTCATCGAGCAGCAAGAAATTGGCCTCTGTTACGAGCATTTTGGCCAAGGCCACACGGGCTTTCTCACCACCGGAAAGCACTTTTATCTTCTTGAATACCTCATCGCCCGAAAAAAGGAAACAGCCCAAAATGGTACGTAATTCTGCCTCCAGCCTGCCGGAACCTTGGTCTTTAAGCTCTTGGAGCAAGTCGTTTTGGAGATTGAGCGATTCTAACTGGTGCTGTGCATAAAAAGCTGTCTTTACATTGTGCCCCAGTTGGTGCTCGCCTACTTGTACAGGCTCTGTACCGGCAATAATGCGCAAGAGTGTGGATTTGCCGCGGCCATTGGCACCAATGAGAGCGATTTTGTCGCCTCTTTCGATACGGGCTTCGGCTTGGTCCAGAATCAGCAAATCGCCATAAGCTTTGCGAATATTTTTCATTTCGGCCACCAGCCTGCCCGATGCTTGTCTAAAAGTAAACTTAAAATTTACTTTCACACTTTCGTCAATTACTTCTT
Organism: Thermonemataceae bacterium; assembly: GCA_036788275.1. Lineage (GTDB taxonomy): Bacteria > Bacteroidota > Bacteroidia > Cytophagales > Thermonemataceae > DAIQNQ01. The sequence goes on along the minus strand of DAIQNQ010000003.1, from coordinate 14,392 downwards.
CTACCAAATCTATTTTTTCTAAGGCCTTCACGCGCGATTGCACTTGGCGGGCTTTGGAGGCTTTGGAGCGGAAGCGCTCAATAAAGCGCTCCATGTGGCGGATTTGGTCTTGTTGGTTTTCAAAAGCACTTTGCTGGATTTCCTGACGAAGGGCTTTTTGCTCCACATAAAAATCATAATTGCCCGCATAGAGGTTCAGTTTGCGCTGTGATACCTCCACAATTTTGTTGCAAGCATTGTTGATAAAATCTTTGTCGTGCGATACGATGATTACTGCACCTTCATAGCCGCTCAAGTAGTTTTCGAGCCATTGTATCGAGGGCAAGTCCAAGTGGTTGGTAGGCTCATCAAGCATCAGAAGAGCGGGCTTTTGCAAGAGGAGCTTGGAGAGCATCACCCGCATGCGCCAGCCACCTGAAAAGCTGTGCAGGGGGCGCTCTAAGTCTTTGGTAGCAAAGCCCAAGCCTTCCAAAATTTCTTCGGCTTTCGACTTGGCTGTGTAGCCATCAAGGGCTTCAAATTCTTCTTGGAGAGTGGTAAGCTGCGTTACCAGCTCATCGGAGTATTCATTTTCTAAGGCTTGGAGGGTATGCTCAATGGCATCTTGGAGTTCCTCTAAGCGCTCAAAGGCTTGCAAAGCCACCGAAAGAATACTTTCTTGGCTTTGATAAGAGAGCAAATCTTGGTTGAGAAAGCCGATACTGCAATCTTTGGCTTTGGAGATAGTGCCCCCATCGGCACTGTACTCGCCTGTGATAAGGCGGAGAAGAGTAGATTTTCCCGTACCATTGGCACCGATAAGGCCCATACGGTCTTTGGGCTTGATGTGCAGGGAGGCTTCTTCGTAAAGCGTACGACTTCCGAAGTGGAAGTCGAGGTTTTGAATGGAAATCATAGCGATAAAAGATACTTTACAGCGCTTGGATTATGCTGTATGCGAGGGCAAAGATAGGCACAAAGTAGAAGAAAGCAAAAGGCTTTTGCGCTTTACCTGCTACGAAGTGGTACTTTGCAAGTCCGAAATGGCACGCTGTAAGTCTTTGATAGCTTCTTTGTCTTTGCGTTGCTGCTCAAAAAGGTTCTGAATGATTTTGTAGTTTTCGGCTTCGGCCTGCTTGGCTTCGGTCATATCTTTCGAGAATACCGAAAGTCCGATTACTTTTTCTTGTTCATCAAGAATAGGGTTGAAAGAATACTGCCGATAATTAATTTTCTTACCTTCTTGCCTCTTGATAATCTTGTCAAAGCGTTCGCCTTTCAAAGCACGGTCGTAATAACCTCGCCACTCTTCGCGGATAGCCTCCGGAATGAGCATCAAGGCATCATCGCCCTCTTTGAAATCGAGGTGGCGGCGGCGCTTGAGATACACTTCGTTGAAGACGATGAGGCGGTAATTTTTGTCAATAGCCACAATAGAATCTTCCGTATTGTTAATCAAAGAGTTGAGATTAGCTTCTTTTACTTTCAGGCTATTTTCTATGCTTTTCTGATGGGTTACATCCTTTACAAATACCGATGCCCCCATTACACGCTGCCTTTCATTGTAGATAGGATTGTAGAGGATTTCGTAGTAGAAAGTTTCCCCTTTCAGGCTCACGCTGGCATATTCTGTGAAGCGCTCGCCGGAGAGCGCCCTCACAAACTCTTCCTGCATCAACTCCAAGGTTCGTCCGGGGAAGGCATCTTCTATCTTGGCACCAATCTCCAAATATACGCCCATAGATTCGTAGAGGCGTTTCATGGCCTTGTTGATTACCAAGATACGGTACTGGTGGTTGAAGGCCATCACGGCATCGGAGGTATTGTCGAGCAGGGCACGCATGTTGCCTTCTTTCTCGGCTACTTCTCTTTGTGCTCTCTGCATTTCTTCTTGGGTAGCTTGCAGCTCTTCTACGTTTTGGCGCAGTTCTTCTTCTTTTTGGCGCATTTGTGCAGAGATGCGGAGCGAGTTATCAAGGAGTATTTGCGTTTTGCGGTTACTCTTGGTATTGGTAAGCGTAGAGGCAATGCTTTGTGCAAGCTGCCCCACAAATTCCTTATGGTGCGGCAGGATGTCGTGGAAGGAGGCGATTTCGAGTACTCCTTCTACTTCTTCATTCGACTTGAGAGGGATGATGTACAAATATCGCGGACTGGCTCCTCCCAATCCGGTGCGAATCTCGATATAACTGGTCGGAATATCCGTCATGTATATAGGCAAGCCTTCTTTCCAAGCCCTGCCTATAAGCCCCTGCCCTTTGAGCATTTTTTTCTCTACGAATTTCTTCTTGTCGTAGGCATAGCAGGCTTTCAGCTCCATAAAGTGGCTTTCAGGTTGGCCACCTTCTTCATTCAGCACGAATATTCCTGCTTGGTTGGCACCGATATATCGTACCAACTCAGATACTACTTGGTCGCAGAGTAGCTCTATATTGGAGCTTTCACGGCGCAAAATTTCCCCAAACTTGGCAATGCCTTCGTTGCGCCAAGAGCGAAGGCGCTCCTCGTCCGAGATTTTTTGCAAGCCTTCGCCCATCAGCAAGATGGCTTTCCCAAAATCGCCGCGCCCCTCGAAAGGCACTACCGCCTTGTCAAATACTCCAATAGAAATATTGTTGGCTATACGACGGATGAGGTTGAGATTTTTGGCCAAAGTGTTGAGAGCAATCGTGATGCTGTTCAACTCTCTGGAGCTGGTATATACAGCCTTAGGAATGTCGCCCTCCGAGAGGGTGCGGGCTTGAATAAGCACTTGCCGAATATCTTTCAGGATGTAGCGAATCAACAATATGGTAATAACGACCAAGAGTATCGTCGTAACAAAAAATGCCATCACTTCCCAGAAACCGAAGTTGGCATATTCATTTTCCAAACGCTCTAAGCTTTGACGGGTGGCTTTGTCGTTGAATGCGACCAACTGAGCAAAATAACTATTTAACTCACTTTGGAGGCGTATAATGTCGTTTTCAAGCGTAAATGCAAGGTTTTCATTATAAGCCATCACCGCCTTATTGGATTTGAGCATATAATCGTCGCTGTTGCTGTCGTCGTAGCCAAAAGCGCCCACTCCAAAAAGCTCTTTTTTGTTTTCTTCTTTGTTTTGTTCAATGGCACTGGGTATCAGCTTGTCCAATTGCTCTACACGCTCTTTGATGGCCTCATATACCACCAAAATCTCCGGCTCGTTGCGGGTGCTCACTACTTGGCTAAGCGAATCATAATAAGGGCGTGTTTTTTCTTTCCAAAGCAGCCTCAACTCTTTATTTACATTGACGGGCACTCTTTGGTCAAGGGTATATACATTGCTTTGCAAAGAAGATACTAACTGATTGAGGCCTTGCATGGTGGCAAAAGCGTAGATTTTTACGGGTTGATAGCTGCTGGAGAGGTTGTTAGAAAGGTCTATGACATTGCCCAGGCGGCTCACCAGAATAAATACAAATAAAAGAAGCGTAAGCCCCACAGCCGAAATGCCTATGATAAGCCGCGCTTGGATGGAGCGTAGCGCAAAAAGCTGAAGGAAACTGTACCAGAGTTTGCCAAAAGGTATTTTGGACATCTGCATTGCGTTTTAATGAATAATACTCAAAATAGCAAAAACTTTGTCAAAGTTAAAAAACTTTGACAAAGTTTCTTCATAGCCGCCAAGAGAATCCCTTAGAAGCGATTTGATAAATCTATCAGTGGCAAAGTGGGCACACCATCAAAACGCAAAAGGCTTCGCGGGCGCAGCGGGCGACGCATCTGCGGGCTGGGGAAGCTCCCCTGCTCAATGTAATGAAGAGCAGCAGCTGTACAAGCCTCCTCAGGGTCGCCCACACCTTTGTTGAGATCATCTATTTCTTCAAAATCAGGTGCAAAACCTCCAAAATAATCGGCGCTGCTTTGCGCATTTTGGCTTTGGAAAGTAATAGGCAAAAAGGCATAGCCCAAGTGTGTAAGTACGCTAGAACCTACATTCTTACCGGCACTTTGTTCACCTATCAGAATCACCTCCGTGAAAGGCTTCAGTCCGTTGATGATGGTTTCGCTGGCCGAGGCGGTGTTGGCACTAGTGATGACAAAAATACGCTGCAAACCGAGGCTGTTCAAGCCATTGGCCTTTTCCTCAAAGCGAAAATCACGATTGAGACTGGAATTATTATTATTGAAAACTTCTCTCAAAAACACCTGCCCGATGGCATTGTTGGGCGCCAAAAGCCCTGCAAGATGATGAGCGGTACTTACCAATCCCCCCGGATTGTAGCGCAAATCGAGAATCAACTCGTTGATTTGCTGCCCTTTCAAGAAAGTAAAAGCCTCGTCGAGTTCGGCCACGGAGGTTTGAATAAAGTTGTTGAAAAGCAGATAGCCTACTTTTGTACCGTTTTGTGTGATCACACGGCGGTCTAATACCGAGTTGATATTGATGGGGCGTGCCGTGGCCGTAACAGTGCGCACCTCTCCTGCCAAATTACGAATCTCAAAGGTAGTGGTGCGTCCAAGCAATATGCCATCGCTACGCTTGGGGACAGTACCATTGTATTTAAGGATTTTATCGCCACGCTGAAAGCCTGCCTCGGCGGCCGGAGTATTACTATACACAAAAGACACACGGAGCGAGTCGTCCTCGTCCCACTTAGAGCCAAAGCCAAAAGCATCGCGCTGGCCTGAGCTAAAAAAGCCGAGAATCTCATCGCCATTTTCGTACAAGGCACTCCAAGGGTCTAAAGCAGTATTTCGGGTAGCATCAAGTACGGCTTGGCCGTCAGGAAAAGTAAGTGGGTCGAGATTTTGGGGTACTTGCTCGTTCCAGAAGTAGTTTACTTGCATATTGCCATACACATACGCCCGAATATCAAGCGGGGGGTCTTCTGTTTTTTTACAGGCGCTGAGCACTCCTAATATGAGCGCAAGCCACAAGAAATGTTTGGAAGCTTTCATAGAAAAGATGATTAAAAGAAGTGGATTATAAATAGAATAAGTGATTTTCTAAAAACAAAAAAGAGCTTTCAAGCGAAACAAGTTAAATCCAAACTTTTGTTCCTTCTGTACAATTTTTACAGATTTCTATTTGGCTGCG
>DAIQNQ010000003.1:6890-9251 GCA_036788275.1 Thermonemataceae bacterium | reverse complement strand
ACATCAGCTATTTGATGCTCGTTGGGCTTCACTACCAAAAACTGAAACACGGTGTGCAGGTGTTTTGCTTTAAGTTTTTTCTTCCAAGCCACAATGTTGGCCGCGCCCTCCAATACTTTTTCGAGTTTGCCTCCAATGCGGTAGGCCTCGTAGCTCTCTTGGGTACTGCCATCTATGGAGATAATCAATCTGTTCAAACCCGACTGTACGGTCTTTTCTGCATTCTGCTCATTAAGGTAGTGCGCATTGGTAGAAGTGGCTGTATAAATCCCTCGCTCGGCGGCGTAAGTAACCATCTCCAAGAACTGCGGATGCAGATAAGGCTCTCCCTGAAAGTAAAAGGTAAGGTACATGAGTGTCTCGGCCAGCTCATCTATTACCTTTTGATAGAGGTTTTGGCTAAGCATACCCGTAGGCCGTGTAAAGGAGCGCAGGCCGCTGGGGCATTCGGGGCAGCGCAAATTGCAAGAGGTAGTAGGCTCAAAAGCAATGCTGATAGGCAGACCTCGGTGCTGTGCCTTGCCGCTACGCTTGGAGCGATAGTAGCTGTATAGCACACGGCTGGCATTGCGCATACGCTTGCTGCTGAGCCGCGAGAGCATTTGGTATTGGTCGCTGAGTATTCCCATAGCTGCTGAGCGATAGAAGGCTTGCCAAAGCAATAAAGCTTAGCGGGCTTGCTCTACGATTTTAGAAATCTTTCTGATGACCTCAAAGAAGACCGAAAGCTTTTCCTCTTCAATTACCTCACGCACCGCAAAGTTGAATTGCTTCACCACCCTGCGGGCAATCTCGCGCTTTTCCTTGCCTTTTTCGGTAAGGTAAATACGCACGTAACGCTTGTCGTGGAGGTCCTGCTCCCTATAAATCAAGCCTTTGGCTTCCATGCCTTTCAGTGTACGGGTAATGCTTCGGGCTTCTAAGCCAAAGAGTGGGGCTATCTTGGTGGCCGGCGCACCATCTTCCACATCAATATTCAATAAAATAAAGCCGATAGAGGCAGTAATATCGTACTTAGAGGCCTCGGCATTGTACATGCGTGAGATGGCATGCCAAGCGGCTTTGATATTGTAGTCAACGGTTTCTTCTGCTTTCAACTTCGCTAATGTTTGCATAAAACAAAGATAAAAATAAAATACAAAGCCTGCATACTATTTTGTAAAAATAGAAGAAAAAAGTAGAAAATGTAAGACTTCCTCCACAAGTCTGAAGAAGATTTTGCATATTTGTATCTGAACGGATACGGCAGCATCAATGTATATTATTGAGAAAACAGATGAGTTTGATAAATGGCTAAGAAAGCTGAAAGATTTAATTGCCAAGTCTAAAATTATATTTAGAATCCAGAAAATCGAAACAGAAGGACATTTTGGTGACTGCGAGCCTATTGGCAATGGAATTCGTGAGCTGAAGATAAACTACGCCAAAGGTTATCGCATTTATTTCAAGGAGTTAGATGGAAAGATAATCGTCTTGCTTGTGGGTGGTGATAAATCAACACAGCAAAGAGATATTAAAAAAGCGAAAGAAATTTTAAAAAGAATTCAAGAGTAAAATGGAAACTTCAAGATTTGACATTACACAGTACTTAGATAGCAACGAAATGATTGCTGCCTACCTCAACACAGTGTTGGAAGAAGGAAATGACTCAGACCTGCTCATAGCCATTGGACATATTGCGAAGGCCATAGGCATGACAAAAATTGCTCAGGAAACAGGTTTAAGCAGAACAAGCCTATACAAAGCCTTGTCGGAGGGAGCAAAACCACAGTTTGATACAATTATGAAAGTATTGAAAGCGATAGGTGGACAAATACAAATTGCCTCAAAAGAGAAAAAGGCATATCCGCCAGCTATCAAAATCTCTGAAGGCTGATAGTCAGCATATAAAATATATCTCCAAAAAAAACCACAGAAGACCTTGAGCAGTCCCAAGGTCTTCTGTGATTATCAAAAGAAATCATTCTAAGCCAAAGTAGCCACTCTTTGCTCGATGGCTTGTGCCAAATCTTCGATGAGGTCTTCCACATCTTCGATGCCCACACTCAAGCGGATAAGTGTGTCTTTCAAACCTGCTGCTTCGCGTTGGGCTTTGGGGATGCTGGCGTGGGTCATGGTGGCCGGGTGGGTACAGAGCGACTCTACACCTCCCAGCGACTCGGCCAACGAAAACACCTTGAAGCTGCTCATCACGCGCTTGGCTTCTTCGAGGTCATCGCCCTTGAGGGTAAAAGATACCATGCCGCCGAAATCGCGCATCTGGGCTTTGGCGATGTGGTGATTGGGGTGGTCTTCAAAGCCTGCCCAATATACTTTTTCTACTTTGGGATGACTGCGTAGCCAATGCGCCACCTTGCGCCC
>DAIQNQ010000003.1:4307-6790 GCA_036788275.1 Thermonemataceae bacterium | reverse complement strand
CCATGTTCTTTGGCAATGCGGGCAGCACCTACAATGTCTATGATATTCATGAGCGGATTGGTGGGGCTTTCTACCCATATCATACGGGTGCGCTCATTGATATAGCCACGGATATTTTCTATGTTTTCCATAGAAATAAAATGGAATTTCAATCCCCACGGCTCATGCACTTTGGTAAATATGCGGTAGCTCCCGCCATAGAGGTCATTGGTTACAATTACCTCGTCGCCGGGCTGCAAAGTGCGCATCAGCACATCGGTAGCAGCCATACCTGAGCCAAACACCAAGCCGAAGCGGGCATTTTCGAGGGCGGCGATGTTTTGCTGGAGGGCATCGCGGGTGGGGTTTTGGGTGCGCGAGTACTCATAGCCTTTGTGCTCGCCGGGGGCGGCTTGTACATAGGTGGAGGTTTGGAAAATGGGGGTCATGATAGCCCCTGTGGAGGGGTCGGCGTGTACGCCTGCATGAATGGCTTTGGTTCCGAATTTCATAGGGCAAGATTTGGGAGATGTCTATTGCTGAATTGCTTTTGGCAAAATATATATGCCTAAAGTTCGGAATATTTTTTCGATTTCAGACTTTAGGCTTGGGGAAGATTCTCAGATATGGTCTTTTTTATCTTTGATAAGGTCGTAGAGCAGCTCACGGGCGCGGTGAAGTTGGGCTTTTACAGTACCCAAAGGCAGCTTTAGCTCGTCAGCAATTTCTTGGTACTGCATTTCTTCAAAGTAGCGCATCGTTACCAGCTTGCGGTATTTGGGCGAGAGCTTGGCCACCAGCTCTTGCATGAGCTCTATTTTTTGTGTTTTGATGGCTTCCTCTTGGGGGTCGAGCTGTTCGTCTTTCACATCAAGGCCTACATCATCGCCACTGTCGTCTCTAAAGAAATTGTCAATACTGTACGTATTGAGTTTTTTCTTTCTGATAAAATCAATACAATTATTGGTAGCAATACGGAAGAGCCAAGTGCTGAAGGTATATTCTTGCTTGAATTTGTCGAGGCTGCGAAAGGCTTTGGCGAAGGCTTCGATGGTAAGGTCTTCGGCATCGTCCACATTGCGTACCATTTTGAGGATGGTATGGTACAAGGAGCGGTTATAGCGCTGCATCAGTTCGGCATAAGCCGACTGTTCGCCTGCCAAAGCGCGCTCTATGAGTTTGAAATCATATAAAGCTTTGTCGGAAAAGTCTTTTTTTAGCTCCATTTAATTGCTTTCGAAAATAAGGTCTTTAAGCCGAAAATCAATATATATAGTACATACAAGAAATCAAAACCTAAAAGTTCAAACCAAGTGCAAGACAAGCCCGCTCGGCGGGCAGCCAAGTACGAGAAGGTGGCTTTGAGAAAGACTCTGGCACCGAAGGCGGCTAAAAACACTTGTTCGAGCCAAGTTTGAGGCGGCCAACTTACCAAGAAAAGCCCCACGATGCCCAACACCCAAAAGAGCGTATGCGAAACATACAAGCAGCCCAATACAAAACGATGCCCGGCACGATAATATTTCCCCACGCTCAAATGTCGGCTTTTCTGAATCCACCAATCGCGCCAGCTTTCTTTGGCTTGGCTCAGGCAATGCGCTTCGGCTTGGATACAAATCGCTGTGTTTTTGCGGGTAGCGGCTTCGTTTACGAAGAGGTCGTCGTCGCCGCTAAGCAAATGCTGATGACGGCTAAAACCCTTGTGTTGCAGAAAAAGCGATTTGGTATAAGCCAAGTTGCGCCCCACAGCCATGTAGGGCATTCCTAAGAGTTTAAAAGAAAGATACTGAATTGCGGTGAAGAAGGTTTCGCAACGTATGATATAGTTTAAAAATGTATTTTTTTTGAGATACGGCGATACCCCCAATACAATCTGCCTTTGGGCAGAAAAGCCCCCGGCCATCGAAGAAATCCATTCTTGGCTCTGGGGTGTGCAATCGGCATCCGTAAAGAGCAGATGCTCATACTGGGCAGCACGTACTCCCAAGGTAACAGCGTATTTTTTGGGGCTGATATGCGCCGGACTTTGGTCTATACGCACTACCTTGAGGCGAGGAAAGCGCTGTCGCTGGGTGAGTAGCCACAGTTGTGTATCCTCGTCGGAGCGGTCATCAATAATAATAATTTCAAACTCAGGGTGATTTTGGGCTTCCAAAAGCGGCAAGAGTTTTTGAAGATTGGTCAGCTCGTTGTGGGCAGCTACAATCACCGATACAGGAGGTAGTTCGCTTGGTGCAACTGGCTTCCTGTAAAAAAGCAACTGGCTATCGGCCAAAAAAATAAAAAGAAATTGGACAAGGGTAAAAAATAGGAAAGTATAAATCAGAATTTGCTCGAATGGGACTGACATTGTGATAGTATTTAATGCAATGGCACAAATATATACCGAATCATGCGATATGCAAGAAGGGCTTTGTGCAATATTTTATCTACTTTTGCAGTCTTTTGTATGTATTTATCCCTTTTTCAAGGACTATGAAATTCACCCTCAAAGATATAGACCC
>DAIQNQ010000003.1:0-4207 GCA_036788275.1 Thermonemataceae bacterium | reverse complement strand
TATTCGCTTTCCGAAAAAAGAAAAATCACCGAAGAAGGCGCACGCTTTCAATCACATATCGACGGCTCCTACCATTGGTTTACACCTGAAAATGTGATGGATACCCAGCGCGTGATAGGGGCAGATATTATCATGGCCTTCGACGAGTGTCCGCCACATCCTTGCGACTACCAATACGCCAAAGACTCTATGCACATGACGCATCGCTGGCTCAAGCGCTGCTGCGAGCGCCTCGACAGCACCGAGCCGCTCTACGGCTACTCACAAACGCTCTTCCCCATAGTACAGGGCAGTGTATATAAAGACCTGCGCCGCGAGTCGGCGGAGTTTGTGGCCGACCAAGGGCGTGAAGGCAATGCCATCGGCGGCCTTTCGGTAGGAGAGCCAGCGGAAATGATGTACGAAATGACCGAGCTGGTATGCGGCATTCTCCCAAAAGAAAAGCCCCGCTACCTGATGGGTGTAGGCACGCCAGCCAATATTTTGGAGTGTATCGCTTTGGGCGTAGATATGTTCGACTGTGTGATGCCCACGCGCAATGCTCGCAATGGTTCGCTCTTTACGACACAGGGACTGATTAATATCAAAAATGAAAAGTGGAAGTTCGACGACAGCCCCATAGACCCGCTCTTGGGAGGCTATGCCAGCACTTTTTATTCTAAGGCTTACCTGCGGCACTTAATTTTGCAGGGCGAAATATTGGGTGGTATGATTGCCAGCCTGCACAACCTCCGCTTTTACTTGTGGCTGGTGCAGCAGGCACGTCAAAAAATCAAGGAAGGCACTTTCACTCCTTGGAAAAATGAAATGGTGCAAAAGCTGATGCAGAAAGTATGATATAAAATTTTGGTGGATAACAAAGATTGGAGATAACCTCAAAAAAAAGACTCAGGATATAAGCCTTTATCCATTTTCGGCATTATTACAAGACCTTGCAGCAAGGGTACAATCTTTGCGACAAGGTCTTTTTATGTGCAATCTGGAAATAAATTTTGGCTTAGGTCAATGCTTAACTCCTTAGAATGCTTATTTTTGAATAGACTTGAACTACTTATCCTACCCCAATACTTATGCGCTCTTACTTTCTTTTTTCAGCCTTTCTCCTGATAGGCTTCTTGCAAGTGCAAGCCCAAACAGCCGAAGATTTTTTTAAGAAAGGAACCGACTTTCTTAATAAAGGCGATTATAAATCGGCCATTAAAGAGTACGACCAAGCCATCAGCCTAAAAGCCGACTACGAACTGGCCTACTTCAATCGCGGATTGAGCAAGTTTTATCTGCAAATGGACCAAGCGGCCATCGAAGATTACAGCAAGGCCATTCAGATTCGTCCCTCGCACGATACTTACTACAACCGAGGCCTTTGTTATTATTATCTGAAAGATTACAAAACTGCTCACAAGGACTTTACAATGGCCTTGAACATACAGCCGCAGTACAGCAAAGCACTGTTTTATCGTGGCTTGGTAAATTATTTTCTTAAAGAAGACCAGAAAGCTATTGAAGACCTGAGTGCCGCCCTCAAGGTAGGCAACCTGAGCGCCAAAGACGCAGCCGAAGCGCATTACTACCGCGGTTTGGCCTATTATGCCCTCAAAAAAGATGCAGAAGCTGAAATAGACCTCTCGGAGGCTATTCGCAAGGGAGCTAATGGTGTCGCTACCGAGGCTTTCTTGGCCGATTATCATTACTATCGGGCAACGGTGAGTTATTTACTCAAAAAGTATCCACAAGCCGCCCAAGACTATGCACAGGCCATCAAGCTGAATGCTAAATATGCAGAAAATCCTGAAAACTACTACCAAATGGGCTTGGCCAATACCTATGCTCAAAACTACGAGCCTGCCATAGAAGCTTACGACCGTGCAATTTTGTTGGGCAATACCAACAAAGATTACCTAAGCGACTACTACTATGGTAGAGGCTGGGCACGTATGGGGCAAAAAAATTACGAGGTGGCTATCAAGGATTTTGATGAGTCTCTACGACTCAAAAAAACTACCAATGGCTTTTACAACCGCGCTTTGTGTAAATATTACCTCTATCGCGACCCTGAAGCTCTCGAAGATTACAGCAGCGCCCTCGCCATAGACCCCAAATATGCCAATGCCCTCTACAACCGTGGCCTGATATACTACAACAGCAAGCGCTACAAAGAGGCTATCGCCGATTACAGCAAGGTGATTGAAATAGAGGGACAAAGCACCGATGCACTCAATTATCGTGGTCTTTGCTATTATAACCTGAAGCAATACAAAGAGGCCATCGCCGAGTTTGACAAGGCCATTGCCGCCAACCCTGCCTATAAATCGGCCTACACCAACAGGGCTTTGGCCAAACATGAAATAGGAGATGAGAAAGGTTCAGAGGCTGACTTTAAAAAAGCCAAAGACTTGGAGGGAGGAGAAAATAATAGCATTACCAACAATCCCAATGACCGCGCAGAAACCAAAAGCAAAAATGACTTGGACTTTGATGCCGCAGGCAACCTGAAGCTGCCCAAAATCTGGGCGTTGGTAGTGGGCGTATCAGAATACCAAAATGGACGCATCAACCTGAAATATGCCGACAAAGATGCCACGCTCTTTTTCAATTTTCTGAAAAGTGACCACGGCGGACGTGTACCCGATGAGCAAATCGTATTGCTCACCAACAAGGAAGCAACACGTGCGAATATCATCAAAAATCTCAAAAAAGTATCTTTCAGAGCGCATCCCGACGATATTTTCATATTCTACATTGCCGGCCACGGCCAAATCAGCTCTACCCAAAAGGGCAAAGAGGTGTATTTCTTACCTTATGACTTGGACAGCGAAAATATAGACGGCACCGCCTTGGCGCAAGGCGAAATACAGCAATACATGGCCGCCTCGCAAGCCAAAAAGAAAATCTGGATTGCCGATGCTTGCCACTCAGGCGGGGCCGGTCTCAGTACGGGCATTATCCGCGACCCCAACGACAATATCACGCGCTTTCTGAATGAAATCGCCACCTCCAATGACAGTTTCGTGATACTGACAGCTTCGCGTGGTAATGAATACTCTTTCGAGAATGCCCAATGGGGCGGTGGCCACGGGGTTTTTACGCATTACTTGGTGGAAGGCTTGAAAGGCGCTGCCGATAAAAATAAAAATAAGATTGTAGAAATCAGCGAGCTGTATAATTATCTTTTCAATAAAGTGGCCGATGCCACCAACGACCAGCAGCACCCTGAGCTGAAAGGTAATTTCGATAACCGCTTGCCTTTGGGCTTGGCCAAATAGTACTTTTCGGTACATCTGGGCTTGAAGGGGCACGAGCACTCTCAAAATTATTTGATTGAGCACTGCCCCTCCTTTCAAGAAGCCGAAGCTTTGCCAAATCTTTGGGTATTGCTTAAAAAGTAATGAAAATGCCTCCAGCTTTAAACTATTTTCATTACTTTTATTATCCACAAATATATTCCCAAGCATTTTCTTTTCATGATGCAATTCTGGACAAATATCAAAGAGGCCATCGCAGCGTTGGCAGGCCCACAAGACCCTGTTTCTTATGCAATTCCGCTGTTTATACTTCTGATAGTCATAGAGCTATGGATAGACCTGCGAGAAAAACGTGCGCTCTACCACTTCAAAGAAGCAGCAGCCTCCATCGCCATGGGAGCCGGCTCTGTACTCATCAATCTTTTCGTAAAGGCATTTTATTTTATCCTCTTCACTTACATTTATGAGCACTTTGCCTTGTTTTCAGGGGCGCTTGCTTACACGGCGCTTGGCTGGGTTTTGATTGTATTTGCCGACGATTTCAACTTCTACTGGCACCATCGTCTGAGCCATCAAGTACGTATCTTGTGGGCTGCCCACTCCAACCACCACTCCTCCCAAGACTATAACTTTGCGGTAGCATTGCGCCAAAGTTGGACAGAAGGCTTCTACAAATTTGTCTTTTGGCTATGGATGCCCCTGCTGGGCTTTCCACCATTGATGATTTTCACGATGGTTTCTCTCAGCCTGATTTATCAGTTTTTTTTACACACCCAAACAGTTCGTCATTTGGGAATATGGGAATACGTACTCAATACGCCTTCGCACCATAGGGTGCATCACGGAAGCAATACTGCTTACTTAGATAAAAATCACGGGGGTATTTTCATCATCTGGGACAGGCTCTTCGGTACTTTTGTACCCGAAACAGAACCGGTAGTATATGGACTTACCAAAAATATAGA
>DAIQNQ010000002.1:30972-70571 GCA_036788275.1 Thermonemataceae bacterium | reverse complement strand
TTATCTTGCTTTTCAACAAAAAAGGCGATGCGTAACAGCATCGCTTTTTTTGCGCATATTGGTTTTTAAACCTTCTCAATTTACCAAAAAAGCCCCGAAACGCTATGTTTCGGGGCTTTGCGATTTGAACTCCGTAGGGTTTTATCATATATTTTACACCTTGTTTTACCTGACTCGTGTAAAACCTTAGGCCAAGCAAAAAACTTATTGTTCAAGTCTTATACCATCTTAATTTCTACATTGCGTAAAATACCTTTACAAGCGATGTCTTTTGAAAATAAATAGAGGCGGACTTTAGTCCGGCGGTGATTTCGCTATTTATTTGGCTTAGACCAATAAGGATGAGCTATTTTCAAAACAATAGATAGCATTATTAGGGCATCCTACTCAAAGCCCCGCAGCCTGTAGCAAGTCCATCACTCGCACCCCCGAGGGTTCTTGATATTGTGCGCGCAGCGCACGGTAATGTATCAAGACTTTTTCGGCACGACGATAAAGTGCCGAGTCCTGTGCCGAAGGGATAGCACCTTCGGGCAGCGCATAGGTAAAATAACCCGAAGGCGCAGCATAGGTCGGAATGTGGAAAAAGCTGCGTTTCACAAACTCACCCTTTTGTTGGGATGTTCTGGCAGCCTCTACAAAAAAATCTACAGCGTGCTTAGGATATCCAAACAGGTAGCCATATCCTCTAAATCTATCCAAATTAGGGGCACATTCTACAAAAGCCAACACCACTGCCGGAGATGTATCGGGGGTGAAGCCCCATTGGCCAAAAAAAGTCGCATGCTCCTGCATCAGTGCTCTAAAGCGCCCCCGATGTACCACCAAGAGCTGACAGTGTCTTTGACCCTTATAATTGGTCTGAAACGGCATCCAGCAGAAATCCCAGCGTGGGTGTTCGATAGCTTGTATCAAGGCTTGCACCTGCTGCAAGGTATCGAGATAAATTGCATTGCGCAGGGCTTCGGCACTTCCTTCGACAGTGCCACTGTCGCGAGCGATAGGAGCCGTAAAACTGCGCAATGAGCTAATTGGCTTGAGGCTATCGAGCAGGGTATAGAGTGCCTCGTGGTCAAGGCCATACACCAACAAAGAGTCTATCCATGCACGATCCTGCGCCGGAAGCGCTGTATAGGCAGGAAACAAGGCATTGGTCGGGCGGTTGCCAATACCCGATGATTTTAGCCCTTGACAAGCCATCAGACCCACCCATAGACTAAGCATGAGCAGAAGATATTTGGGAGTAAATTTCATCAGATTTAATAAAAAAATAGTAAACTTCCTTGTACTTGTTGGCGGTTGGTAGTTTGTGCTTGGGCATAATGATAAGCCAAACGTACACGCCAGATTTGGCCTTGCCCACAGCGATAGTCAAAGGCCAAACTGCTGTGTAAGCCATTGACAACCTGATTCATCACCTCAAAATCAGGGCGATATAAACTATTACTCAGCTCATTGATCAATCCGCCCAACCACTGCCCCATCAGGGGCTGCTGATGCCAAATCCCTAGCTCCCACCAAAGCAAGTGCTGTTTGAGCACCTGCTGCTGACCCATATAGCCCAACTCCTGATACCAAAGCCGGAGGGTCTGTTGGCTTTGCAAGCTCAAGTCTTGGGCAAAGTGCTCTGTCAAGTGGCTGCGGTAGGAAAGCTGCCAAGGGTTGCTCCGCCGATGGGTTTGCCAGCTGATTTTTGTGCCGTAGCGGGCTTGCTCAGATATAAAACTCACTGCTCTGAATACAGGGTCTTCGCCTTCATTCAGCGCTTGGTGTGTATGCACTTGCAACGTCCAGAGCTGTGTTTTTTGGAGTTGATACGCCGCTTGTACTTGCCACTGCTGCCTGTACCACAGTCCACCTGGGTTAGGCGCACTGATGCCCTCTTGCGCCTCTACCGCACCAGCGACCCAAGAGCCTACCAGTTGCCAGTATTGATGTTTTTTTTGGTAAATGAGGTGAACCCGCGCTACTGTTTGCGTTCCGGCCAAGCGCCGATCAGCTTGTAGCGCGGGAGTGCGCTCAAAGGCTCCCAAGCCTTTGAGCTTAAAGAGCAACACAGGATTGTTAGAGAAAAAGCCCATTTGATTCTCCTCCACCTCATCGCGCAGGCCTACGGTTAGTCCGGCACGCCAACTTCCTGTGGCATTACGCCAAGCTACCGAGGGCAACAACTCCAAGTGTCGGTAACGATAAAAAGGCCTTGGGTCTGTGTTGCGTGCTCCTTGGCCTATACCATAGTCCAAGCCCAAGCCCACCCGCCAGCGCTCACCCAAGGGCAAGGCAGCCAGCACCACTGTGTGGATGCTATGCCGCCGCCAGCGTCCCTCGAAGGGGTCAGACCAGATAAAAGGATTGCCCGAAAATGGGTTGGCTACATTAGCCCATTGCTGCCCTTGGTCTTGCTGCCAAGCATACACAAAACTGCCCTGCAAGGTCAGCCGCCCTTGTTGGCGCAAGCCCGCCACTTCCAACCCTGCCACCATACTTTCTTCCGGGGCTTGTATCCGCCGCCAAGTACCTTGGTCTTGGGCATACCGCAGTCCAATGCGGCTGTAGCCAGGCAGTGAGTCATCGGTCAAAAAGGCCGCCTGTGGCAGTAAACTTTGCCCCACCAACACCCGCTCCCAAGGCTCACGATACCAATAGCTGCTGTCAGGTGTTTGTGCACCTGCATGTACAGCCCAAAGCCAAAGTCCTAAACTCGCTACCCACACACGCCAAAACGGCGGCCAGCAATGCCAAAAAACTGATAAATACTGATAAATCATTCTCAAAATCAGGTTGATGCAATATTTTTTCTTGGGGCTTTCCCCTTAGGTATAGGAAGGCCCATGCACTGAATATCCTTGGTAATCAAGAAAAATAAAATCTTATCAATCCTCAAGTCAAATGAATCCTTGTATATATTGATGAACTTAATCAAATCGGCGTGGTGTCGGTGTGCTGAGCAACTCAAAATCTTGGGTGCTGTTGTTAAAGTCTTGCAATACACGGCGCTCATCCACCGTGGTAGCTGTCTTACGGCGTACACTCTCCGAGGTGTATGTTCCTGTCGCAAAAGTAAACCCGGCATCTAGTGCAACAGGAATGCGTTTGAAACTACTGCTCTCGGCATTTTGCAAAGCCTCAAAGGCATCAATCACCGCACTGTTAGGCACTTTGATACGTGGTTGTAATGCTGGCGAGCTTGGGATGGTTACTTGCTCCAAGGTTGCAAAATCATCTACACGGAAGATAATTAGGCCTGGCCCAAATACCGTTATCAACCAGTCAAACCCTCCGGTAAAGTACACCCTTGTGAGATTAGGTACTGTGGGTGAGTCAATGTCGCGGTTGTCAGGGCGTTCATTATAAGTCTCCCAATCAGCATTAGAAAGATCCACAGGGCTGTTGGGGTTGCCGTTGGGGTCTGTGCGGTGGTTGATGCCATCTTGAGCAATGATAATGCTTCTGCCCGGTGCTAACGGGTGCTCTTGCCCACTGCCCGGAATCTGCCACACACTATTGACATATACATTATCGGGATCGTTCTGAAAATCAGTCGGCTGTGAACCGGGGTTGATCTGTCCTGATACTCCCCACACATCTGCGATGTATAGACCGTCTAAAAAAATAACTTCGTCGCTGTTGTTATAAATCTCCACAAACTGATCTGAGAAGTAATTCCCACCCGAAGGGGTAAGTGAGCCTGTATAGTACACTTCTTTAATCACTAACCCACCGGAAGGAGCACCTCGCAAGGTAAGGGCAAAGCTGTTTTGCAGTTCAGTAACCATTGCACTATTTTGGGCAGCATTGAGCGTAACAGCTTTATTAAATACCCCTGTGATACTTTGTGCTTGTGCCGCATCTAAACTAATTGTGGCGCTGATATTATATGTACCTGGCAATACTACTGCAAACACCGCAATGCCAGCATCGGTAGAATTGGATTCATATACCATTCCATTGGAAGTATTTTCAAGACGCACCGCAATTCCCTCTCCGGCCTGCTCTAAAAACTCGCTTGGGTATTGCAACTGTACTGTTACTTGTACGGGCTGTACCTCTTCTCGTTGTCGGCAGGCATCTAAGCCAAAGCCTAATAAAAGCACCAAGCTCCCAAAGAGCCAAATGGATAATTTTCTGTTTGTATTCATGACTATTCAAATTAATTGTGTATTGATTAAATTTTGATGAATATCTCTGCTCCAAAAAATAGATTGGGCTGATTGCGTACCTGTGGTGCATTGCTCAAATTGCTTACAAACAGCGGCCTTGAAGCCCACACATTATTGACATAAAAAGAAAAACCCAAGCCTTCTGAAAGCTCCTTGGTCAGGCGCAGGTTGAACAGCCACAGCGGGGGGCGTTTCTGCCACTCCAACTGTACCGGGTTGAGACCACGCCGCAAGTTTTGGAATGCCGCTAAGCGGCGCTCATCCATTGAGAGCTGTTCAAGCCCACCTTCTAAGTTGAGCAGTGCCTCTGGGTAAGGAGAGAAATCGCGCAAGCGGTTGGCTTCTACCCAGACAGTCTGCACCAAGGCAGAGACTATAAATTTAAGTGAGGGGATGTGTTGGATAATGCGCAAGGAAGTATTGAAGCGCTGTGTTTCTTGCCCTTCGCCGGCAGGATATATCGGAATCAAAGACTGTGTTTGGCTTGCAAAAATGGCACGGTTGGCATCCAAGAACGGGGCATCTTGTTGGGTCGAAGAGCGAATCCAAGCCCCATTGAGGTTGATGGTAGTACCCCATCGGCGGATGGGTTGGTCGAAAGAAAACTCTATCCCACGGCTAAAAAGGCTCAAGGTGTTTTGGGGGGTGTCATAAGCAGCCCAAAACAGCACCGTTTCGACAGGTTCTTCGGCCAAGATGGGAGGCATTCCCGGTGGGAACTCTACCGCCGCCAAGCGGGCAACCTCAAAGCGCTGTAAGGAGCGAATCGTCTGATAAGCACCGGTAGTACGCTCCTCGAAGTAAGTGATATGCAGCCTAGAGTTGAACAAATCAGCGCCAATCTCCCACTTGCGGGCAATGTAGGGCGTAATTTGGCGCGTATCGGGAGTGATTTTACGGGTTGTTACGACAGCGAGGCGCTCGGCGGGGTCGAGAGCGTAGTAGTTAAAATTGACCAAGTCATAAAAAGTAGGATTGGGGTACAGCACTGAAAGCGTTGGCATTTTAGCCGTATGCCCGTACCCTGCTCGCAGCCATTGGCCGGGCAGTAGCTCCATTCCCATATTGAGGCGTGGACTGAGTACCTGACGCGCCTCTTGGGCGGCATCATCCAGCCAAAGATAATCGTAGCGCAGACCGGCCTGCAAAATCCAATCGCGGCCTAAGAATGTCCATTGGGTTTTGTTTTCGAGGTACGGTGCCAATTGGTACATCGTGGGAATATCTCTAAAACTACGCGGTCGGTCACCCACACTGTAGTTTTGTCGGGGCGGGGTGCGGGGGTCAAACTGCCGTCCAAAACCATTATTGGCATCAAGCCGGGCTTCAGCTCCTGCGGTGAGTTGATGTATCAAGATGCCGGTAGTCCAGCGAGTGTTAAGTTCCAGCCGCCCGTAGAGGTTGAGCGGGCGACCATCAACCGTAGTTTGGTTGAGGTATTCGCTTTGTCCAAAGCCTACGGCCATCGTAGTATCGCGGAGAGCATTGCTTACCGGAAAAATGTCCCGCACAATCAAGTCCTGAAAATAGCCCTCCTGCCTTGCGTAGGTCAGGCCCGCATCCAAGTTGAGACTGTTGAGCCACTGCCAACCGGGCTGATACTGATGGTGCATGCTAAAACGTATGCCCCGGTCATTGCTTTGGCGCGAACGCAGCGGGTTTTGCGCATCGGGGTCTTGCCGCGATTGGTCGAGCCCTTGGTACAGTCCAAGGCGGAAAGTGCTGCGCAGCGGACTGTTTTGTTGCCAGTTGTGCGACCAAGTGAGTTGGGTATTAAGACGGCTAAAGGCATTGTTAAAGTCGCGAGGGTCATCTTGCGAACTGACTATATCCGCATCAATACTCAGTGTGCTGTAGGTAGAGGTTTTGAATCCTACGCCTGCACCGGCCTGAATGAGATTGGGATTAATACGAGTGGTAAGGGTAGGCGTAAACACACCGGCGCGGGTATTGACTAATACCGCCCCAGCGGTCAGGTCGCCGTAGCGGGCAGAAGGCACACCCCTGATAACCTCTACCGAAATGATTTGGTCGGCAGGGATTTGGCGTAAATCCAAGCCCCGATTGGCAGTAGATGAAAAAGGCGGCAAGCTGCCCGGAGCGGAGTTGAGGATAGTGTTGTCGAGCTGTAGGTTGGCATTGTTGGATTGAGGAATACCATCTAACAAAACTGCCGTACCCAAGGCATTCGCGCGATTGCCCGCTGCCCCAATGGGGGCTTGTCTTAGCAGAATTTGTTGAGGGTTGCTCAAGTCAGGGTTCACGGCCAGTTGCCCGGGTACTAACTGCAATACATCAGCCAAGGATATAGGTTGTACGTGGCGGATGGCCTGCTGCTCTATCAGGGAGCTAGACTGTAATTTGGTCTCACGAGCGGTTACGGTTACTTCTTGAAGTGCCAGGCTACTCTCTTGCAGCACAAACACAACCTCGGTGGCATTGGCTTGCGTTAGGGTGAAATTTTGTTGTAGCGTTACCCAGCCTACACGCCGAAATACCAAGGTATATGCACCGGGTTGTAATCGCTGAAACTGAAAATGGCCAGCTTCATCACTAATACTCCATTGATTGGTTTCAATAAGTTGCACCATCACATCCGACACAGGTTGTTTCGTACCTTGCGCCTGTACCTGTCCTCGAAACTGTACTATACTTTGCGCTACTAAAACCTGATAAAAAGATAAACTGATAAGAAATAATAGAGGAAGCCCACTGAGGGCTATTATTCGCCACATAATCGTATTTGCAATGTTGATGCAAATATAAAAACTGATTCTTTATTTTTGCAACTATATTGCAAAAACTTTTGTATGAAGTAGCTAATTCGATGGTATTAAATGCATAGCTCAATAAAATAAGACTCACATACAGTTATTCTACTCAAAAAGCCTTTTAAGGCTTAACTGTTTGAATTTTAGATCGGGTTTCCCAATGCGAAAGTCAAAAAAAGCCCCGAAACGCTATGTTTCGGGGCTTTGCTTTATGATAAGATACAGCTCAAATTAGCCTTGCAACTCTTTCTTCTTTCTGGAAGCACGTTTTGCAGGTTCGTTGGCCATTTCTACCTCTTCTTTGGAGTTTACCACTACACGGTCGAAACCTCTGAAGCCGGTACCGGCAGGCACTAAGTGTCCTACGATTACATTCTCCTTCAGGCCGAGCAGTTCGTCGAGCTTGCCTCGAATAGCCGCTTCGCTGAGCACCTTGGTAGTTTCTTGGAAAGAAGCTGCCGAGATAAAGCTTTCGGTATTCAAAGAGGCCTGTGTGATACCTTGCAAAGTAGGCTTCGATACGGCGGGTTCAGCATCTCTCACCTTCACGAGCTTCATATCTTTGCGCTTGAGCACAGAGTTCTCATCGCGCAGCTCACGAGCTGTGATAGGTTGCCCAAGCTTGAACTTGGCAGAGTCGCCTATATCCGTTACGATTTTCAGCTCCAATACGCGGTCGTTTTCCTCGCGGAAGACCCACTTATCTACTACCTGCTCCGGCAAGAAGTCGGTATCACCCGGATCCATTACTTCTACCTTTTGCATCATTTGCCTTACGATTACCTCAATGTGTTTGTCATTGATTTTCACACCTTGCAAACGATATACTTCTTGAATCTCGTTTACCAAGTATTCTTGTACGGCAGTAGGACCTTTGATGGCAAGAATGTCGTTAGGCGTAATAGCACCATCAGAAAGAGGCGCTCCGGCTTTCACGAAGTCATTGTCTTGCACCAAAATATGCTTAGAGAGCGGCACCATGTACTTCTTCTTCACGCCATCTTTCGATTCGATAAAGATTTCTCTGTTACCACGCTTGATAGTACCATAGCTTACCTCTCCATCAATAGCACTTACAATAGCCGGATTGGAAGGGTTTCTCGCCTCGAAGAGTTCTGTTACACGAGGCAAACCTCCTGTAATATCGCGTGTTTTACCTGTTTGGCGAGCGATTTTGGCTACCACCTGTCCAGATTTTATCTTGCGACCTTCTTCTACGGCCAAACGTGCCCCTACCGGAATGTTGTAAGAACGTACCTCACCATTGCTGGAAGTGATAATCAGCGCAGGGTTTTTGGTTTTATCTTTGGTATCAACCACCACTTTTTCGCGGAAGCCTGTTTGCTCATCAGCCTCTTCTTTGTAGGTAATGCCTTCTTCGAGTGCTTCGTAGGTAACTGTACCTTCTATCTCCGAGAGAATTACGGCATTGTAAGCATCCCAATCACAAATCAAGTCTCCTTTTTTCACCACATCGCCTTTTTTCACTTTCAAGAAAGCGCCATAAGGCATGTGGTTAGAGATTAAGACTTTGTTTGATTTGGCATCTACAATCTTCATTTCACTGGAGCGCGACATGATTACTTCGATGGCATTGCCCTCGTTGTCGGTAGTTTTGATAGAACGGAGGTTTTCAAAGTCTATCACTCCGTCAAACTTCGCTCTTACCGAGGCTTCTACGGCAATGTTGGATGCTGTACCCCCTACGTGGAAGGTACGGAGCGTAAGCTGTGTACCCGGCTCACCGATAGATTGGGCGGCGATTACGCCTACGGCCTCTCCGATGTTCACCATACGGGCTGTGGCAAGGCTGCGTCCGTAGCACTTGATACATACACCTCTTCTGGATTCGCAGGTAAGTACGGAGCGGATTTCCACCTCTTCGATACTGGTATTGTCTATTTTATCGGCAATCTCTTCGGTAATTTCTCCACCACTTTCTACGAGCAGCTCTTCGGTGAGCGGGTCATAAATATCATGTACGGATACTCTTCCGAGGATTCGCTCAGACAAAGGCTCTACAATATCTTCGTTGTCTTTAAGAGCCATAATGGTAATACCTCTGAGCGTACCGCAGTCTTCTTCAGAGATGATTACATCTTGTGCTACATCCACCAAACGACGGGTCAGATAACCCGCATCGGCGGTTTTCAATGCGGTATCAGCCAAACCTTTACGCGCACCGTGGGTAGAGATAAAGTATTCGATTACGTCCAGACCTTCTTTGAAGTTAGAAAGAATCGGGTTTTCGATAATCTCTCCTACCGAGCCTTGTACGTTTTTCTGAGGCTTGGCCATCAGTCCACGCATACCACCCAGCTGACGGATTTGCTCGCGCGAACCACGTGCGCCTGAGTCCATCATCATAAAGATAGGGTTGAAGCCTTGTTGGTCATTGGCCATATCTTTCATAAGGGCATTGGTGAGCTTGGTATTTACCTTCGTCCACACGTCAATTACCTGATTGTAACGCTCGTTGTCGGTAATAAGCCCCATCATATAGGTATTCCAGATGGCATCTACCTCTGTTTTGGCAGATTCGATTTGCTCATCTTTGTTGGAAGGCACCAAAATATCGCTCAAGCCGATAGACAAACCACCTTTGTAAGCAGACTGGAAGCCTAGCTCCTTGATGTCGTCCAAGAACTTGGCAGCTCTTGATACCCCTACGGTTTTATATACTACACCAATGATTTGCTGAAGCTTCTTTTTGGTAAGCAATTCGTTCAAGAAACCTACCTCTTCGGGTACAGACTGATTGAAAATCACTCGTCCGGCTACCGTTTCAATCATCTTCTCTACCAATACGCCATCTTCTTTCACCTTGGCTTTCACCTTGATGTGGGCGTGCTTGGAGAGCTTTTTCTCATTGATGGCAATGATTACATCTTCGGCAGCATAAAACATCTTGTCTTCACCTAACATAGGTTGCTCAGGTGTACCTCTGCGCCCTTTGGTGATGTAATACAAGCCCAACACCATGTCTTGTGAAGGTACTGTGATAGGCGCACCGTTGGCGGGGTTCAAGATATTGTGGGCTGCCAGCATCAATACAGAAGCTTCCAATACAGCTTCTTGCCCAAGCGGTACGTGTACGGCCATTTGGTCACCGTCAAAGTCGGCGTTGAAGGCGGTACATACCAAAGGGTGCAGCTGAATAGCTTTTCCTTCTATGAGTTTTGGCTGGAAAGCCTGAATACCCAAGCGGTGGAGTGTAGGGGCACGGTTCAGGAGCACAGGATGCCCTTTGAGTACGTTTTCCAAAATATCCCACACCACGGGGTCTTTTCTATCTACAATTTTCTTGGCTGATTTCACGGTCTTTACGATGCCGCGCTCGATGAGCTTGCGGATGATAAAAGGCTTGAAAAGCTCGGCAGCCATATCTTTGGGAAGTCCACACTCGTGGAGCTTCAGCTCTGGGCCTACTACAATTACCGAACGGCCTGAGTAGTCCACACGCTTACCCAACAAGTTCTGACGGAAGCGACCTTGCTTTCCTTTGAGCATATCGGAGAGCGACTTGAGGGCGCGGTTGCCATCGGCACGCACGGCATTTACCTTGCGCGAGTTGTCGAAAAGCGAATCCACCGCTTCTTGAAGCATACGTTTCTCATTACGCAAGATTACCTCTGGCGCTTTGATTTCGATAAGGCGCTTCAAACGGTTGTTGCGGATAATTACCCTGCGGTACAAGTCGTTCAAGTCGGAAGTAGCAAAACGTCCACCGTCCAAAGGTACCAAGGGGCGCAATTCGGGGGGAATCACAGGTACCATGCGAATAATCATCCACTCAGGGCGGTTTTCAATATTTTTTTGTGCTTCTTGGAAAGCTCTCACCACTTTTAGGCGCTTGAGGGCCTCGGCACGGCGCTGTTGCGAAGCATCGTTGGAGGCTTGGTGACGCAGCTCATACTCCAAAGAGTTGAGGTCGAGGCGCGACAAAAGCATTTCGAGAGATTCAGCACCCATCTTGGCAATAAACTTATTGGGGTCGCTGTCCTCAAGCATTTGGTTTTCGCGGGGGAGCTTGTCCATGATGTCCAAATACTCGTCTTCGGTAAGAAAATCCAAGTAATTGCTTCCATTACGTCCTTCTTCAGCAATAATCCCTGCTTGCACTACCACGTAGCGCTCATAGTAAATTACTTGATCGAGCTTTTTGGTAGGCAGACCCAACAAATAGCCTATTTTATTAGGCAAAGAACGAAAATACCAGATATGCGCCACGGGTACTACCAATTCGATATGTCCCATGCGCTCACGGCGTACTTTCTTCTCGGTAACTTCTACACCGCAACGGTCGCAGATAATTCCTTTATAACGAATTCTTTTATATTTACCACAGTGGCATTCCCAGTCTTTGACAGGTCCAAAAATGCGTTCGCAGAACAAACCGCCCATTTCGGGTTTGTAGGTTCTGTAATTGATGGTTTCGGGCTGTGTTACTTCCCCATAAGAGCTATCCAAGATAGACTCAGGCGAAGCCAAACTGATAGTGATTCTGTTGAAATCACTGTTGATTTTTTTGTTTTTTTTGAAAGCCATAATTACGAAATTATGTTTGAGGTATCTAAGTACTTTGCAAAATAGGGAGCAGCAGGGCGCTTCCCTGCTGCCTTTAGGCAATTTTAGCTGAGGGTTATCTCCAGCGCCAAGCCTCTTAATTCGTGCACCAACACGTTGAAAGATTCCGGAATGTTAGGTCTTGGCAGGAGCTCGCCTTTTACGATAGATTCGTAAGTTTTGGCACGCCCAATCACATCATCAGACTTCACCGTCAGGATTTCTTGCAAGATATGCGAAGCACCAAAGGCTTCGATTGCCCACACTTCCATCTCACCGAAGCGCTGCCCACCAAACTGAGCTTTACCTCCAAGAGGCTGCTGTGTGATGAGTGAGTAAGGCCCAATAGAGCGTGCGTGCATCTTGTCGTCCACCATGTGGCCCAGTTTCAGCATATAGATAATACCCACAGTTACCTTCTGGTCGAAGGGGTCGCCGGTGAGGCCATCATAGAGCTGAGTACGCCCAAACTCCGGCAGTCCTGCAAGGGTAATCTCGTGTGATACTTCTTCTTGGCTGGCTCCATCAAAGATAGGCGTTGCATATTTCTTGTCGAGGCGCTTTCCTGCCCAGGCCAAGATGGTTTCGTAGATTTGCCCAAGGTTCATACGCGAAGGTACACCAAGGGGATTGAGTACGATGTCCACAGGAGAACCATCTTCCAAGAAAGGCATATCCTCATCTCTTACGATTCTGGCTACTACCCCTTTGTTTCCGTGGCGGCCTGCCATTTTATCACCTACACGCAGCTTACGCTTTTTGGCTACATACACTTTGGCGAGCTTCACGATACCGGTAGGCAGTTCATCGCCTACTTCGAGGGTAAAGCGCTCACGCTTAAAGTGACCTGTAACCTCATTGCGAGCTTTGTTGTAGTTTTTGATAAGTTCTACTACCAGCTGGTTGATACGTTCGTCATCTGTCCAATTGTCCAAGATGATGTCGGAAATCAGGTTTACTTCCTCAGGCACGTTGTAGGTACTTTCATCGCGATAAGGGTTGTGGCTTGGGAAGAGATTTTCGTCAATATTATTGGCCGAAAACTTCACTCCTTTAGAAATCAGCTCATCACCAAACTTGTGTTTTACCCCTTGCGACACTTTGCCTTGGAGCAGGGTAGCAAGTTTGTCAATGACCGTAGCACGTAGCTTGAGCAGGTCTTTGCCATATTTTTTCATGAGGTCTTTTACCTCATCTTTGGCTTTTTTGCGCAAGTCTTTGTCCTTTTTGGGGCGTGAGAAGAGCTTGGTTTCGATAATCACCCCTTTGATAGAAGGCGATACACGCAGCGAAGCATCTTTTACGTCTCCGGCCTTGTCGCCAAAGATGGCTCTGAGGAGCTTTTCTTCGGGGGTGGGGTCGGTTTCTCCTTTCGGAGTGATTTTACCAATCAGGATATCACCTTCTTTTACTTCCGTACCTACACGTACGATACCGTTGTCGTCAAGATTCTTCACAGCATCTTCACTTACATTGGGAATCTCCGGCGTAAGCTCTTCTTCTCCACGCTTGGTATCTCTTACTTCCAACTCGTATTCATCAATGTGGATAGAAGTAAAGATGTCTTCTCTTACTACTCTTTCAGAAATTACGATGGCATCTTCAAAGTTGTATCCTTGCCAAGGCATGAAGGCCACCATCATGTTGCGTCCGAGCGCCAATTCACCGCCTTGAGTGGCATAGCCTTCGCAGAGGGCATCACCTTTTTTCACCTTTTGTCCTTTTCTTACGAGGGGAGTCAGGTTGATGCAGGTGTCTTGGTTGGTACGGCGGAATTTGGTGAGACCGTAGGTGATGGTTTCTCCGGTAAATGAAATAAGCATTTCATCGTCGGAAAGTCCATAGCGTACTACTATCTTCTTGGCATCTACATATTCTACTACGCCATCTTTCTCAGCCAAAATCAAAGCTCTTGAATCCAAAGCCACACGCTTTTCGAGGCCTGTACCCACGATGGGTGCTTCGGGGCGCATGAGAGGTACTGCTTGGCGCTGCATGTTGGAGCCCATCAAGGCACGGTTGGCATCATCGTGCTCCAAGAAAGGAATCATCGAAGCGGCCACCGATACAATTTGGTTGGGCGCAATATCCATGAAGTTGATTTCCACAGGTTCTACCACAGGGAAATCACCCTCGAAACGCACTTTGATTTTATCAAGCAATTCTCCGGTTTTTTCGTCCATACGGGCGTTGGATTGGGCAATGAACTTGCCTTCCTCTTCTTCTGCCGAAAGGAATATTACGGACTCTTGCATATTTACTTTGCCTTCTTCCACTCTGAGGTAGGGCGTTTCGATGAAGCCCATGCTGTTTACTTTGGCATGTACACAGAGTGAGGAGATAAGACCGATGTTAGGTCCTTCGGGCGTTTCGATGGTGCAAAGGCGACCGTAGTGGGTGTAATGCACATCGCGCACCTCGAAGCCTGCTCTTTCGCGAGAGAGACCTCCCGGCCCAAGGGCCGACATCCTTCTTTTGTGGGTAATCTCCGCCAAGGGGTTGGTTTGGTCCATAAACTGCGAAAGCTGATTGGTACCAAAGAAGGAGTTGATTACTGAAGAAAGGGTACGGGCATTAATCAAGTCCACAGGCTTGAAGTCCTCATTATCGCGCACGTTCATACGCTC
Organism: Thermonemataceae bacterium; assembly: GCA_036788275.1. Taxonomy (GTDB): domain Bacteria; phylum Bacteroidota; class Bacteroidia; order Cytophagales; family Thermonemataceae; genus DAIQNQ01. The sequence goes on along the minus strand of DAIQNQ010000002.1, from coordinate 56,447 downwards.
TTTGATAGTACGCGCCATACGGGCAAGACCTACGGCAAATTGCGCATAAAGTTGCTCGCCTACGGTACGTACACGGCGATTGCTGAGGTGGTCAATATCATCTACCAAAGCTTTGGAGTTGATAAGGCCGATGAGGTATTTTACGATTCCGATGATGTCGTCTTTGGTAAGTACGCGGGTTTCGTCGGAAATATTCAGTTCTAACTTTTTATTGAGGCGATAACGACCTACATCACCCAAATCGTAGCGTTTGTCGCTGAAGAACAAGCTCTGGATAATATCGCGAGCGGTTTGTTCATCGGGAGCTTCGGTATTGCGGAGCTGACGGTAGATTTGTTCTACGGCCTCTTTCTCTGAGTTGGAGTTGTCTTTTTGGAGGGTATTGTAGATAATCTGAAAGTCAGCAATATTGATGTCCTCGCGGTGCAGAATAATGGTGCTGCTTCCTGAACTTACGATGGTATCAATATGCTCTTCTTGCACGATAGAATCACGCTCCAAGAGTACCTCATTACGATTGATAGACACTACTTCGCCGGTATCTTCGTCCACGAAGTCTTCTGTCCAAGTGCGCAGTACGCGCGCGGCCAGCTTTCTGCCCACCACTTTTTTGAGCTGTTTTTCGCTGGCAGGTATTTCCTCAGAGAGGTTGAAAAGGTCTAATATATCTTTATCAGTACCGTAGCCAATTGCGCGGAGCAGGGTGGTTACGGGAAATTTCTTTTTACGGTCAATGTAAGCATACATGACGTTGTTTACATCGGTGGCAAACTCTATCCAAGAACCTTTGAAAGGAATGATACGGGCAGAATACAGCTTCGTACCGTTGGTATGCTTGCTCATGGCAAAGAATACGCCCGGAGAGCGGTGCAACTGCGATACAATTACCCTTTCGGCACCATTGATGACAAAGGAGCCTTTTTCGGTCATGTAGGGGATGTTGCCCAAGAATACTTCTTGCTCAATGGTCTGGAAGTCCTCATTGTCCTCATCATTGCAAGAAAGGCGAAGCTTGGCCTTGAGGGGTACAGAGTAGGTAAGGCCTCTGTCTATACACTCATCAACAGAATATTTGGGTGGGTCTATGGTATAATCAATAAACTCCAGAACGAAATTTTCTCTCGAATCGGTAATGGGGAAATTCTCAGCAAATACCTTGAAGAGACCTTCTTTGGTTCTTCGCTCGGCAGGGGTTTCAATTTGGAAGAAATCTTTAAATGATTGCAGCTGAATATCCAGAAAGTCGGGATACTCAATGATCTGCTTTGCAGAGGCAAAACTGATTCTTTCAGACATTGATTTGGGAAGTTTATATTAATGTTAAGAGAAAATTCTCAACAAACAAAACAAAATACTAAGAACTTTTCGCTGCGCTTGGCAAGGCAGCCTTGCTTGAAATACAACTTTCTGTAAATCAAAATGTTCGCAATTTACAAAAATCTACAAGGTAGAAACGGGAAAAGACCTGACGCAGCGTCAGGTCTAATCCTCGTAGAGAAGCCTCTGGGCGGAGATAGAATTACTTGATTTCTACTTCGGCACCGGCTTCTTCCAACTGCTTCTTCAATGCTTCGGCTTCGTCCTTGGGCACTCCTTCTTTCAAAGTAGCAGGCGCACCGTCCACCAAAGCTTTGGCTTCCGTCAGGGCTTTTCCAGTCAGGTCTTTTACAAGTTTTACTACGTTGAGTTTCGCAGCACCGGCTGATTTCAACACTACGTCGAAAGCAGTTTTCTCGGCAGGAGCATCAGCAGCAGCAGCGCCACCAGCTACCATTACAGGAGCAGCAGCAGCAGGCTCGATACCATACTCATCTTTGAGAATTTGTGCAAGTTCATTTACTTCTTTAACAGTAAGATTTACTAATTGTTCTGCGAAAGCTTTCAAATCTGCCATTTTTATGAATCGGTTAAAATGTTTCTAAAATTAAACTAAATGATGAATGATAAAAAGATTATTCTTTGTCTGCCAAAGTTTTGAGAATACCGGCGATTTTGCCCCCTTGTCCTTTGAGTGCAGAAACCACATTTTTGGCCGGAGACTGGAGCAGCCCCACGATGTCGCCAATGAGTTCTTGTCTGGATTTGAGGTTTATGAGGGCTTCCAACTGCTCATTGCCTATGTAAAGGTCTGAGTCAATGGAGGCACCTTTCAGCAAAAACTGTCTTTTCTTGCCCAATTTCTTGGCAAACTCTTTGATTAATTTCGCAGGAGCCTTGCTGTTTTCGGGTGAGAACATCACTCCCGAAAAACCCTTCAGCACCTTCTGCTCTACGAAAGGCGTATAGTCAGTATCTAATCGCTCTAAAGCCTTCTTGATGAGAGAGTTTTTTACTACTTTGTATTCGATGCCTGCCTTGTAGCACTCGCCTCTGAGTTCGTTTACCTCTGCTACACTGAAGCCACTGGCATCAGCAATGTAGAAGAAAGGCGTATTTTTGAACTTTTCGGTGAGTTCTTCAATGATGGCGGCTTTTTCTGCTCTTGTCATAGTTTATATTCCGGCTACAGAGTTTTTATCAATTTGCACACTCGGACTCATCGTCGTAGAGAGGTGAATTGACTTGAAATACGTTCCTTTTGCAGAAGAAGGCTTCAGTTTGCTAATCACATTGATAATTTCAGAAGCATTTTCGGCCAACTTATCGGGGCTGAAAGATACTTTCCCGATAGAAGCGTGAATAATTCCTGTTTTATCAACTTTGAAGTCAATCTTTCCTGCTTTTACTTCTTTTACAGCAGTCCCTACATCGAGGGTTACTGTTCCGGCTTTGGGGTTGGGCATCAAGCCTCTGGGGCCGAGCACCTTGCCAAGTCGTCCTACTTTGGCCATTACGGTAGGCATCGTGATGATTACGTCAATGTCGGTCCATCCTCCTTCTATTTTGGAGATGTACTCGTCCAATCCTACGTGATCAGCGCCTGCTGCTTTGGCTTCTTCTTCTTTGTCGGGCGTACACAATACCAATACACGAACATCCTTACCAATACCGTGAGGCAGGGCTACTACCCCTCTCACCATTTGGTCGGCTTTTCGTGGATCAACCCCAAGGCGCACGTCTATGTCCACAGAAGCATCAAATTTTGTAAAGGTAATTTCTTTCAAAATTTGGGCAGCTTCGTCGAGAGAATAGGCCTTGGCAGCATCGTATTTTCCTTGAATTGCCTTTTGGTTTTTTGTCAATTTTGCCATCGTTTTCCTTGATGATTAAAAGTGTTTATTTTTCCCAAGGAGCCGTACCTGTTACGGTAATCCCCATGCTTCTGGCTGTACCTGCAATCATTCTCATGGCAGATTCCACGGTGAAGCAGTTCAAGTCAGGCATTTTGGTTTCGGCAATCTGCTGTACCTGCTCCCAAGTAACGTTTCCGATTTTCTTGCGGTTTGGTTCCGCAGAGCCGGTTTGTTGCTTTACAGCATCTTTGAGCAATATTGCCGCCGGAGGGGTTTTGATGACAAACTCGAAGGATTTGTCGGTATAGTAGGTAATCAGTACCGGAAGCACTTGTCCGGGCTTATCTTGGGTTCTGGCATTGAATTGCTTACAGAACTCCATGATGTTAATCCCTTTCGAACCAAGTGCAGGCCCAATCGGTGGTGCCGGTGCTGCTTGCCCTCCTTTTACTTGGAGTTTTAGGTATCCAGCTACTTCTTTAGCCATCTTGATAAATTTTTAAAATGTGCTTTTGTCGGAAAGGAAAAGTGGAAGCGTTTGCTTACCGACAAGATGTATATTAATGCGTAACAGTTGCAAATGTAAGAAACACAGATAGCTTTTTCAGACTGCCTTAGTCTTGCTTTTCTACTTGTGCATAATTCAGTTCGAGAGGCGTGGTACGTCCAAAAACTTTCACCATTACTTTGAGTTTTTTGCGCTCTTCAATGATTTCCTCTACTGTGCCATCGAAGCCACTGAAAGGCCCGTCCATTACCTTTACGCGCTCTCCCATTATAAAATGCGCATCGGGCTTTTCTCCACTTTCCATCTCTTCATCTACCTTGCCCAAAATACGATTCACTTCTGATTGGCGCAGCGGAATAGGCTGCTTCTGATAGCCTTTGGTACCTTTGGTATCGGTGCTGTCTTCGCGGGCGGTGCCCTCCAAAAAGCCTAATACACCCGGAATGCTTGTGATGGTGTGCATCACTTCTCCATGAGACAAGTCGGCATAAATCAGGATATAACCCGGAAAAAAGGTTTTCTCACGCACACGTTTTTTGCCGTTGCGCACCTCATACACCTTTTCAGAGGGAATTAGTACCTGCGGAATGCTATCTTCGATGCTTTGGCGCGCTACTTCAGTCTCCAAATAAGACTTTACTTTTTTTTCTTGCCCGGCCACCGCCCTGATAACATACCAGTTGTGCTTGCTCATTGAAAATATCTTTTATGAATTACCTTAAAGAGTCATACAAGGCCTCTAAACCTACCTTGAAAGCGAGGTCTATCAAGCTGATAACCCCTGCAAATATCAGCGAAGCAATAAGTACCAAGGTAGCTTGTGCCTGAAGTGTGTTATACTTTGCCCAAGATACTTTTTGTGTAAGCTCCTGATAAGATTCCTTGAAAAATAGCTGCAACTTTCCCACGATAATTAGTTATTTAGCACGGGTGGAGAGATTCGAACTCCCATCAACGGTTTTGGAGACCGCTATTCTACCCTTGAACTACACCCGTATATATTTAGCCTTACAAAAGGGACTGCAAATATAGTGGTATTTTTTTATAAACCAAAAGTCTTTCAACTTTTTATACTTTATTCCTAAATATATTTGTGTATAAATAAAAAAAGAGAGGCAAAACCTCTCTTTTCAAAATGATGCTGTAAAGATTACTTTTTCTTGGCAGCGGGCTTCTTAGCGGCAGGCTTTTTAGCAGCAGCAGGAGCTTCTTTTTCATTTTTGAGGTCTTGTACCTCTTTTCTAATCTCTTGCGCCAAGTTTTTGAGGTCTTGCATACCTTTGCGTACGCGTGTGCCTGCGGCTTGGTTTCCTTTGTCGTAGAATTTCTCGAAATCAGCTTCTAAGCCCATTACGAGTTCTTTTACTTTTGCGAATTGTGACATCTTCTTTGATGGTTTTAATTTAGGTTTAATTAAGAGATTTTGGTTAAAATCTTCACTAAGATTGAGTTTTGATACGAAAAAAGCAAATTTTTAATTTAAAAAATGCTACTTTTTTTCGATTAAAGGCACTTTTTGTTTTTTAAAGTGTTGATTTTCAATATTTTAGTCATTATTCGTTTTCAAGCTTTAAAAGGCTTTCTCAAACACAAAATGCCTGAATCTTAGCGATTCAGGCATTTTACGAAGGGATGTTAGGAGGCGATAAAAAGCCTTATTTCAGTACTGCAATGTCCTCTCCTTTGTACGCACCTTCTTTGAGTTTGGCTCCCACTTTCTCGAAGGCAAGCAAGGTTTCTTCTACATCTGCAAGGGTATGCATGGCCGTAGGTATCAGGCGCAGGATGATTACATCTTTGGGCACTACGGGATAGGCCACCACCGAGCAGAAGATGCCGAAGTTTTCGCGCAAGTCCATCGCCAAGCGTGTGGCTTCGCCTTTGCCGCCGGCCATATATACAGGCGTTACGGGCGACTGCGTGTCGCCAATATGGAAACCGCGTGCTTTGAGTCCGTCTTGTAGGGCATTTACAATATTCCAGAGGTTATCTTTCAGCTGGGGTTGGGTTTGCAGGAGTTCGAGTCTTTTCAAAGCACCTACCACGATGGGCATTGGCAGGGATTTGGCAAAGATTTGAGAGCGTATGTTGTAGCGTATAAAATCGCATACTTGTGCGTCTGCTGCTATAAAAGCACCTATACTGGCCATAGACTTCGCAAAAGTAGAGAAATACAAGTCTATGCCCTCTTGACAGCCCAAAAATTCACCTGTTCCAGCTCCTTTAGTACCCATCGTGCCGAAGCCATGGGCATCGTCCACCAAAAGACGAAACTGGTATTTTTCTTTCAAGGCAATGATTTCCCGGAGCTTTCCGGTAGTGCCCGACATACCGAATACTCCTTCGGTAATCAACAAAATGGCACCTCCTGTTTGCTTCACCATTTTTTCAGCACGTTGCAGTTGCTTTTCTAAGTTTTCGATATCATTGTGGGGAAACACAAAGCGCTTGCCCATGTGCAGGCGCACTCCGTCAATGATACAAGCATGCGAGAGAGAATCATACACAATTACATCGTGGCGATCTACCAAGCAATCTATGGCCGACATAATGCCTTGATAGCCAAAGTTAAGGAGTACGCAATCTTCTTTTTCTACAAAAGCAGCCAGCCTCTGCTCCAGCTCCTCGTGGCAGTTGCTGTTGCCGGTCATCATTCTGGCACCCATCGGGTAGGCCATGCCCCATTGGGCAGTAGCTTCGGTATCGGTACGACGGATTTCGGGGTGATTGGCCAAGCCAAGATAGTTGTTGAGGCTCCATGTGAGGACTTCTTTACCTCTAAACTTCATTCTGGGAGCGATTTCTCCTTCTAACTTAGGAAAAGTAAAATAACCATGCGCTTCTTTGGAGTGCTGGCCGAGCGGCCCTCTGTCCTTTAAGAGTTTTTCAAATAAATCCACGGGCGTATCTGTTTTGAAAGATTTTGAAGATAAAGTGGCGCAAAGTTACGAATTTTTCTTGAGAAAAATAGCGTAATTTCGCGCTTTTAATTTTGACTTACAGGGCTTTGGCAGGTAGCCAAATGCTTTTTTCACTACTTTTTAAATCAATTTTCAATATTTGATGATGATGGGTATCCGATACCCAAAGCACTCCATCAAGCAGCAGCATGTCGTTGGGCTCATCTAAGAAGCCTGCCACAAGCGTACTAACTCTTTGTTTTTCTAAGTCGAACTTCTTGATTTTGTGATTGTAGGTATCGGCAATATAGAGATTTCCCTCATAGTAATGTATGCCCAGCGAATGCTGGAGCAGGGCTTGGTCTGCCGCGCCATCACGGTCGCCAAAGTCGAAAAGTCCTTTGCCCAACAAGGTGCTCACTTCTCCTTTACGCAAGTCTATTTGGCGAATGGCACTGGCCTCAGGGTCGGCCACAAAGAGCATATCGCCATAAGCCGCCAAGCCGCTGGGCTGATTGAAGCCAGCCTCGCGCAGGCTGCCATTTTGGAGGGCTTCGCGCCCTGAGCCTGCAAAACGATATATTTTTTGGGTGGCCAAATCCATTCTGAGTATTTGGTGATTGCCCGCATTGGCAATATAGAGTGCGCCTTGGTGCAGGAGCAAGTCCCAAGGACTGTTGGGCTGTACGGGTTCATCCCAAGCTTGTTCGGCTTTATAATAGTGGGTTTTGCCATCGCCGGCCACTGTGCTTACACGGCGCTGCTGCAAGTCGGCCACGCGAATTGCATTATTTTTGGTATCTGCAATGTATAGCAGGTCGCCGTACAACGCCAAGCCCTGCGGCTCAGCAAAGCTGGCCTCGGCGAAGCTTCCGTTTTCAAAACCTTTTCTGCCTATTCCTATCGTTTCTACAATATTTCCTGCTTTACCAACTTTCAAGATGCGGTGGTTGCCACTGTCAGCGATATAAAAAAATTCTTTTCCGTCATAAATCATCTTAGAAGGAAAACGCAGCGGACTGCTTGAACTTTCTTGCTCCAAACGAAGCGTAATGGGCTTTCTATTGATATTTTTTTGGTGCTTTTGTACCAAAGCAGCTATTTGGGGCTGAAAGCTGCGATACACACCCTCGCCCGATTTGGTGAATACAATCTTCCCACTGGGGTCTATAAGTACCAATGTAGGCCAAGCTTTTACGGCGTATTGGTTCCAGATACTGTAATCGGCATCATTCACTACGGGGTGTTTGATACCAAATTTCAAAATGGCTTTTCGTATAGTGTTGTTGAGCTTTTCACCTTCAAACTTGGCCGAATGCACCCCGATAACCACCAATTCCTCCGCAAACTCTTCTTCCAATCGCTCCAAGTCGGGCAAAACATGCTGACAGTTGATGCAACCAAAAGTCCAAAAATCAAGCAATACAATTTTGCCACGCAGCTCTTGAAGGCTGTAAGGGCGCTCTGTATTGAGCCAACCATACTGGCTTTTTAGCTCTGGGGCATTGATTTTGGGACTTTCCAAGGGATTTTGCTTTTTTTCTTCAGTGGCTTTGGGCGACTGACAGAAACATAACAATATGATTGCCGAAAGGTTGATGAGGTATCGCATAAAAGAAGATATAAATGAAAACCGATTATTCTCTACGAAAAGTTCATCAAAAGGGCTTGTCGTAGCTATTGCAACTATATCGCAAAGTTCGTAATTTTACTGCCCAATTACTACAAATGAAAAAATGGAACTGTTTAAGACCCCTAATATCACCATAGAAATTAATAAAGAGTGGCAGCTCCTCACAGTACGCTGGCAGCGCATTACTCCGGGCAGTGAGTACAGAGAGGCTTGGGAAAAAGCCTTGGTTTTTGCAAAAGAATACCACACTTGCCGCTGGCTGATAGACCAACGCGAGGCGGGGGCTATTGCACCCAAAGACTTGTCGTGGGCTGCCGAAGAGTGGTATCCTAAGGCGCTGGCGCTGCTGGGTGCTGCACAAAAGGCCGCCATTATTCCTTCTCGCAGTGCTTTTGGCGAGATGAATACCCGCAAGGTAGCTCAAAAAATGGAGCAAACGACCTCTACGCCACTCAACTTGGCTTATTTTCAGGAAGAGGAAGAGGCAATGGCTTGGCTCTGCAATAACCCCTAACGAGGGCTGCTGCGTGGCAAGGCCGTTTGCATGTGATGAAAAAAATGAAACACCGTTTTATTGCGCACTATTTCAAACTGAAAATCCAATTGGTCGGTCTCTCTGCCTCTGGCCAGAAGCTGCAACCGCTGCTTTCCTTCGGGCAATGCAATACGTGCATAGTGCAGACTGCTCGGGATGGTCTGCCAAGCACGGGTATCGGCCTGCTCCGTAAACTGTGCAAAAAGGCCAAAAAGCTCACCAATGCCGTCTTTCTCTTTCTTTAACTTGTATTCTGCTGCTTTTTTGAGGGCCGTGCGTAGTAGCGACTTGGCCAGCTCGGTGGCCATACGCTCTTGCAAGGTCTTAAAAGCAATGGCTGTCAGGTTTTGCCCCAATTCCAGAGGGTATTCTTGTCCGTTGAAGCGCAAGGAAGCTCTCTGAAAATAGCTGGGGCGCTCCACGTATTTAGGCAATACTACACGCACTACGTCCAAGCCTATCAGTCCGCTGGAGTTGTAGTCGTCATCAGAGATATCAAATCTAAAGTTATTATTGCGAAACTGTGGATTGTTGAAGTTCATCTGCCCATTGCGACGCGCCATTGCAAACTCCAAGGCATTTTCGGCTTTGATAGGCCCTAAGCCATTGTGCCAAAAAAATACCAAAGAACCCGTATTGGGCGGAAGCGGCTCGTAGCTCAGGCCAAAGGCTTCTTCGTATTGCTGGCGTTCCTCGTCGAGGCCGGAGAGATGCGCCGTGCGAATCAGGTCGCGCTTGAGCTGCTCCGGTACAGGCACACCAAACATTTCCGTATAAGACTTCTCGAAGATATTGAGCGAATTGCGGTAGGCGATAAAGGCATTGTTGTACTCTTGGTTGGCATCGTAAATAATACCCATCAGCAAATGAAAGAAGGCATCTTCTCGGTATTTTTTGTCTCCCACGCGGCTGTCGCTCAAGGCCAAGAGCCTGATGTTCATCCTGCGACACTCTACCAAGGCCGCTTCATAATTGCCTATTTTCAAAAAAGATAAGGCTTTGTAATAATGCATGAGTACCAGCTCAAAACTCTCCCCGCGGTAAGGTGCAATATTGGGATTGATGAGTAATGCAGCGGCTTCTTGGAAATAATTTTTGCTCAGGTCGTCACCGATTTGGTAGGCTTCTTCAAAGTATTTGTTGGCCAGCTCATAATTGCCCGCCATAAAAGTAGAAGTGCCCAAATTCAAATAATACAAAAGGCGATGATTACTTTTGGCCGCTTTACGGTTTTTTTCGAGTACTTTTTCTGCCTGTAAGAAATTGCCTCTTTCAAAATACTGATGAAATTCCAAATTTTGCTGGTAATACGTCTTACAAGAAGAAAGCAGTGCCAGCAGGCATAGGTACGAAGCAATGTATTTGAAGAAACGCATAGCATCAGTGGTTGGGGAGAGCGGCTTGGCCATAGGCCTTACCGCTGCTCAGGTTCAAATATTTGCTGCAAACGATTAGTTTTTTACAAACTTTTTGATTTTCTTCTCTCCTATCCATACCAATTCATTTGTTTCAACATTGGCCAGCTCTAAGTTGATTTGATAATATATCACACGCTTCTTGCCTTCTTGGTCCACGATAGAGCTGATGTTGCCAAAAAGCATAAAATCTGCTCCCAGCTCTTTGCCAAATTTCTTTTGGGTATCGCCCGACGCAAACTCTTGTTGCTCAATGCGCTCTTGGCGGAGTTTTTCGCGCAGGCGGCTGTTTTGTACTACCCTGATTTTTTGTGAGCCGATAAACTCGCGCTCCATATCTTTGATAAACGTCTCCGACTGAATATGCTCGTGGGACTTGTTCTGAATCATCCCAACAATCATCACCGGCTGCTTGTCATTGTCGAGCACGTAATTTTTGAGCCAACGGCCTTCGAGGGCATCTTTGCCCATTGCTTCGGCTACGAGGCGGGAGTCCACATCGTTCCAGCGGCCACTAAGGTCTATTTGGGCGTTGGGGTCTATACGAGAAACCGACTTTTGGGCACAGGCACCTAATACCCAAAGGCCTAAAAAGAGTGCCATCGCGAAGAATCTATGGTACTTTGTCATGACTTGTAAATGGTTTTATGAAAAGATTAGTTTAAATGTTCAATGGGTGGTTTTATTAAAATTTACCGATAACTCGAAGGTTCAAAAATCTTGCCGAGAGCGCATTGGGTACTGCATATTGTCGCAAATTTACGTCTTGTACCCAAGTATAGGAAATCACATTTTCTACACCAAGCAGGTTCAGAATATCTGCGCCTATCCAGAGCGACTTCAGGAAGTTGCGCTTTCCTAATACAATATCTGAAATATATTTGGAAAAGCCAATATCCACACGCCTGTAATCAGGACTTTGGAATACAGCACGCTGATTGGGCTCGTTGGGTACATTGAAAGGGAAACCCGTGCCCCACACCATGTTCAGGTTCATACGCCAAGTCGGGTTTTGGGGCAGGTGGTCTTCAAAATACACTCCAAAAGTAAGGCGCTGGTCGGTAGGGCGACGTATATAACCTTGCTCATCGAAACCTACATCTTCCTCTGTTTTGAGATAGCTGACACTGAACCACGACTCTGTGTTGGGAATGAACTCGCCGTGCAAGCGGGCATCAAAGCCATAGGCATAAGCGCGCGCATCGTTGCGGGCATAGTAGCGCAGGCGCACATTGTCTAAATCGTAAGGCACTACATTGAACATATCTTTGTAATAGGCCTCGGTAAGCAGTCTAAAATTGCGTCCCCAAGCCTGAAATACATAATCCAAGCCTACAATATAATGCATAGCCTGCTGGGCGCGCAGCTGTAAGTTGAGGCTGCCATCGAAGCGGCGCAGCTCTCTGTAAAAAGGCGGCTGCACATACAAGCCCACCGCCGCCCGCAATACCATGTCTTTTTGCCAAGGCAAGCGCAGGGAATATTGCAAACTGGGGCTGAAAAGCCATTCTTGGTTCAAATCCCAATAGTTGAGCCTTGCACCGTAGGTAATGGTCTGGGAGGAATCTATCAGCCAACGATGCTGTACAAATACCGCCAAGCGGTTAGAACTGAGATTGGCTTCGCCACGCTGCCGCTCCGTAACGCGCACAAAATCGGCAGAATCTATAAAACGAAACTCATCCAAAATATCATTTATCAGCTCTCGGGTATATCGAAAGCCAAAAGAAAGCTGATGTGAAGGAGAAATCTGCCATTCGGAGCGGTTCTCAAGAGCAATTACTTGGGCACTCAGGCGGTTGCGCAGAGATTCGTAGTTTGTTCCGATACCCACAATGGTTGCGCAATCGTTGAAGCCGGGCGTACCAAAATTGCTGTTTACCTCACAAAGACGATAACCGCCCTCTACCTCGGTATATTCGCGCTCGGCGCTGTTCATATAAGAGACAATCCATTTGGTATTAAAATTATCCGTAAGGCGATAGGTGAGCTTCAGGGCATTCTGCAACATATCGTAGTTGAGCTGCTCCTGCCCTTCAAAAGCCACAAAAAGGCGCAGGCGCTGGTTGAAAGTACCAAAATCCGTTTGGCGGGCTTCGGGGCGCACCAAGTAGCGGTTGCGCGCCCAGCTTAAGAGCAGGTCGAGCGAGAGCTTGCTGCTCAGCTTGTAGGATATAAAAGCCTGCGCATCCAGAAATTCCGGCAAGTACTGTCCTTGTACCGGTAAAGAGGCCAAGAGGTAGCGGGCACTTTTGCGGCGCAAGCCAGCAATGAAGCTCAAGCGACCATCTTTGCTGGCTCCTTCTATGCTGGCCGTACTATTTAAAATACCCAAACTGACCGTGCCACCGAGCTTCTGCGGCTTGCGGTACTGAATGTCCAGCACACTCGACAGCTTGTCGCCGTATTTGGGCTGCCATCCACCCGTCGAAAACTCGATACTGCCTACCAAGTCAGGATTTACAAAGCTCAGCCCTTCTTGTTGGCCGGAGCGCATCAAAAAAGGCCGATACACCATCATATCGTTTACATAGACCAAGTTTTCGTCGTAGCTGCCCCCACGCACGCTGTAAGCCGAAGAAAGCTCGCTGTTGCTGCGTGCGCCCAAAGTGGCCAATATCATATTGAAATCGCCAAAAGCCGAAGGCATTGCTTTCAGCTTAGAGGGGTCTATTTGGACAAGGCTTACTTCTTCGCGCTTTAGGCTGTCGCGCTTTTCTTTGATTTCTACGGTTTTGAGTTCTTGACTTTTGAGTACAATGGGCAGATACGCGCTGCTATCGGCGGCCAATAAAATGGGATAGCGCTGCTGCAAACCTGCATAACTTACCAAAAGCACCCAAGGGCGATTGGCAGGTATTTTCAGCTCAAAAACACCTTGTTCGTTGCTGCTAGTGCCGATATTGGTGCCTTCCAAAGAGAGATTCACCAAGGCCAAGGGCTTTTGCTGCTCATCGCTTACTTGCCCTTTCAAAAGGGCTTCTTGGGCTGCAAGCGATGCAGGCAAGCAAAAAAAGCAATATAAGAGCAATACTTTTGGATAAAGGAAGAGTGAACCAGTGTGATTTATAAAAGCAAAGCGGAGATTCATAAACTCAATCAAACGTTTCAACAAATTAATCAATAATTAATTTCGATACCTACTATTTTTACACAAATCATCTTTAAGCTTTTTACTGTGCGCCTACAATACACGCTTTCAAGTATTTTTTTCTTGGTATTTTTCACAGGGAACTCCCCTCTTTTACAAGCGCAAGACAGTGTGCCTTACAGTATTGCTACCGACCGCCCCAGTGTGAGCTTTACGGCAGCTTTGGCTCCGAAAAACATCCTGATTGTAGAAACAGGTTATTTCAGACAGCGCGACGAGGCCGAGACACTTACCAGCATCGGCATTACCCAGCCCAATGTATCGCTGCGCTATGGCTTGTCCGACAATTTTGAGCTACGCTTAGGCTGGGAGTATATCGGCGCAGAGCTGAGGGGCGCAGGCCTCGCCACACAGCGCCAAGAAGGTAGCGGCCCGCTCACACTTGGTACAAAAATCAAGATTGCCGACAATGAGGGCTGGATACCTCAAACGACCTTTTTGGGGGCAGTGCAGTTGCCCTTTACGGCGGCCAAAGATTTTCAAAGTGATTTTATTGGCAGTTACTTTCGTTTCTTATTTCAAAATACCCTCAACGAGCGCTTTTTTATCTTTTATAATGTAGGTGCTAATTTTGGCAGCGATGCCGAAGGCCGTGCCCAAAGTACCGGTGCTTATACTTTTGCCTTGGGAGCCAATGTAGTACCCAATCTTTCGACTTTTGTGGAGGTATTTGGCTTTTTGCCGGAGCGCGGCATAGACCAGCACAGCATAGATGCAGGCTTGGTATATGTGATTCGCAACCAGTACCAGCTTGACGCATCCATAGGCTATGGGTTGAATGAATATGCGCCCGATATGTTTTTCAATCTTGGCTTTTCCTTCTATCTCAACTTCAAGAAACCTTAAAGAAATACGCTAACTTCTGCTTACTTTTATGAAAACAAAGCGCCTTGGACTTCGGTATGAGGCGCTTTTTATTTTACAATTTGTAAATAATATAGAAAAAAAGTATCCCCAAGAGCGTTCCAATGCTGTTGGCGGCTACATCTAAAAGCTCGAAGGTGCGGTCGGACACAATGGGCTGTATCAACTCCAGCACCAGCCCATAAGCCATACATATCAATAAAGAAAACTTGGGCGCATAAAAACGTAAATATGCATAACGCGACTGCTTGGTAAAGCCAATAATGCACAAAAAGGAAAGCACAAAAAACACCAAGCTATGTGCCAGCTTATCGAAGGTAAGCAATGCCCAAAGGTCGAAACGAATATCGGGCATTTGGCTGTTGGGTAGCAATGTAACTACGGCTACCAATACCGCCCAAATAATATTAAAAGCATTGTATTTTAAAAACATAACAAAGCAAAGCCATATCTCTGTGGCAAAGATATGGCTTTATGAAAATTTCGAGGATTTTTTATAAAACTATTGGTTGATGAGCGCCTTGTAAGCGGAGCTGTCCATCAGTCCTTCCAGCTCAGCAGGGCTTGTCAGCTCGATTTTCACCATCCAGCCTTCGCCATAAGTATCGCCATTTACGGTTTCGGGGGCATTGTTGAGGGTATCGTTTACTTCGAGGATTTTGCCGGATACAGGCATAAAGAGGTCTGATACTGTTTTTACGGCTTCTACGGTACCAAAAACTTCACCTTGCGCAATTTCTTGCCCTACCGTTTCTATTTCTACATACACGATGTCGCCCAGCTCCTTTTGGGCAAAATCTGTAATGCCTACATAGCCGATGTTGCCTTCTACACGAATCCACTCGTGGTCTTTGGAGTATTGGAGGTTTTCAGGAAAATTCATACAAAATATGATGGTTTAAATGGATATGCCTTTGGGGAATAAGTGAATTTGATGGCAATTTAAGAAAGGAAATCCTAAGTTTTACTTTTGTACCGAAAAAAATAACGAGGCCGCCCAAAGGCAGCCTCGTACATCAAGCTGGATAAAGGAAAATAAATATTTTAGGCAATCACTTCTCTCTCCGGTGTGTTGGTTGCTGTGGAAGCATCGCTTTCTATTTGGGCCGTTTGTCTTCCTTTTAAGGAGGCCTTCATTCTATCGGCAATGAGGTACATCACGGGTACAATCACCAAGGTAAGGAAAGTGGCAAAGGTAAGCCCGAAGATAACCGTCCAAGCCATTGGCCCCCAGAAGGTAGCATTGTCGCCACCAGAGTAGATATCGGGGTCGAAGCGCGCCAAAAGGCCAAAAAAGTCAATGTTCAAGCCTGTAGCCAAGGGAATCAAGCCCAGCACCGTGGTAATAGCCGTAAGCAATACCGGGCGAAGGCGAGTTTTTCCGGCTTGTACGATACAAGCCACAATTTCGTCCATTGGCAAGAAAAGCGCTTGGTCTATGCCCAGCTCGGCTTTGCGGCGTGTGCGGGTCAGGTTGGCGTAGTCTATCAATACAATGGCATTGTTTACCACTACCCCTGCCAAAGAGATAATCCCGATACCTGTCATAATGATGATGAAGTTCATCTGGAAAATCACCAAGCCCAAAAACACCCCAATCGTACTAAAAAGCACCGAACCCATAATAATAAAGGGCGAGGAGATGGAGTTGAACTGCGACACGATAATCAGGAAAATAGCACCTACGGCCAGCAGCAAGGCACTCACCAAAAACTTAAAGGATTTTTCCTGCTCTTCCTGCTCGCCTGTAAAGCGGAAGGAGTAGCCTTCGGGCATTTGGTAGTCTTGCATGAGTACTTTCAGGCGCGCCACGATTTCGGTGGCATTGTAGCCTTCTTTTACATTGGAGTAAATACTGATGACACGGTCTAAGTCTTTGCGCTTCACAGAGCCATAAGAGGAGGTATTACGAATATTGGCCACTGCTGAAATGGGTACCTCCTTGAGCTGGCCTTTGTTGTTGCGGAAAATGATAGTCATATTCATCAGTGCTTCTACATCGTAGCGTTGGGCATCTTTGAGGCGCAGTTGGATGGGGTAATCGTCTTCGCCTTCTTTGTATTTGGAAATTTCTTTGCCAAAGAGGGCAGTTCTGATTTCGGTAGCGATGGTGGCCGTAGAAAGCCCGAAGCGACGCGCCTTTTCGCGGTCTATTTCGATGAGCATTTCGGGCTTGCCTGTTTCGAGGTCGTACTTAAACTCTTCGATACCGGGGATATTTTCAGCAACCAAATACTGCTTCATCCCTTCGGTAAGGGCGATGAGCTTGTCGTAGTCTTCGCCAGATACTTCAATATTGATAGGCTTGCCTACGGGTGGGCCGTTGCGGTTTTTTTCGACGGTAATTTGTACGCCTGGGTATTTTTTCATGGCTTCGCGAATCTCCTCCATCACCTCTACCGAAGATACTCCTTGGCGGTCTTTGAAATCGGCAAAGGACACGGTAATTTTGGCTTTGTTTGGAGTTTTCTCTCCACCACCGCCCATGTCATCTTCGCTGGTACCCTCTCCCACTTGGGCGATGATAGACTCCACGGCGAGGCCGTATGGTTTCATCATAGCTATTACTTCGCTTTCTATCTGCTCGGCCAGTTTATTGGTATTTTCGATGTCTGTGCCAATGGGCTTCTCCACAAAAATATTCACAAAAGCGGGGTCATTAGAGGGGAAAAGTTCTACTTTGGGAGCTGCCACGCCCAAAAGCATAATTGAAAGGACAAACATTACAAAAGTACCCGCCAAGAAGTAATAAGGGCGACGACCTGCAAGTGCAAAGCTCACAAAACGCGAATACTGTGTTTCTAAACGAACCAAAGCTTTATTTTGGAACCAAGCTGTAGCAGGGCTGAGCAAGTAACGATTGGCCAACATAAACAAGCCCAAAAATACGAGCAAATTGGCCATAGTGTAGCTTTCTGCCTGGCCAGTCCATTTGGCTACAAAAAACAGCAATCCTAAGCCTATCAAAGCAAAAGCCGAAAGGTTGCGTCGCAAGAAAGTGCCTTGCAGTTTGGCTTTTTCTTGGGTAGCATTGGCACCTTTCATAAATATTACAGCCAAAGCAGGATTGACTACCAAGGCTACAAAAAGCGAAGAAGAAAGCGTGATAATGAGCGTAATCGGCAAAAACTTCATAAACTCCCCAATAATACCGCTCCAAAAGGCCAAAGGTACAAAGGCCACGACCGTAGTAGCCGTAGAGGCGATAATGGGCAGGGCGATTTCTCCTACTCCTTGCTTAATAGCATCCTTGAGGGGCTTGCCTTCTTCCAAAAGTCGATAGATATTTTCTACCACCACAATCCCATTGTCCACCAGCATCCCCAAGGCCAAAATCAAGGAGAAAAGCACCATCAGGTTGAGGGTTACGCCGAAGGCATTGAGAATCATGAAAGACATAAACATGGAAAGCGGAATGGCCACTCCTACAAAAAGAGCATTGCGCAAGCCCATAAAAAAGAGCAAAACCAACACCACGAGAATCACCCCTGAGATGATACTGTTCTCCAAGTTGCTCAGGTCGGCACGGGTTTGCTTCGACTGGTCGTTGGTGATGAATATCTCCAAATCAGCAGGAAAGCGCTCCTTTTGGGCTTTTTCAATGATAGTTTTAATTTTGTCGGAAGCATCCAGCAAATTTTCGCCGCTTCGTTTTACAATATTGATGGTTACTACGGGCAGCTTCGAGGAGCGAGAGTAGCTTTCGCGCTCTTTGAAACTGTCTTTTACCTGCACCTCGGCCACATCTTTGAGATAGACAATATTGCCGTCTTCGTTTTTCACTACGATTTCCTGCATTTCCTCTTTTCCCGTAAACTCTCCCACCACGCGTACAGAGCGACGGAATTCATCCACGAGGAGATTGCCACCAGAGATACTCACATTTTCGGCACGAATGGCATTTTCTATATCGGTGAAGGTTACTCGGCGGGCTTCCATCTGGTAGAGGTCGGCATTGATTTTCACCTCGCGCTCTCGTGTACCTCTGATAGGCGCTTCGGAGATTTCACTAAGCTTTTCGATTTCGTCTTGAAGATACTCGGCGTATTTGCGTAGCACTTCCACATCGTAGTTTCCGGCGATGTTGATAAACATAATCGGGATGTTGGAAAGGTTCACATCACGTACACCCGGGTCGGTGGGAAGGTCGTTGGGCAGTTCGCTTTTGCTTCTGTCCACGGCATCTTTCACATCTTGCAAGGCTTTCTCCACCTTTACATCAGCATTAAACTCTACGATGACAGTAGAATAATCTTGCACCGAGGTAGATTTGATGTCTTTGACCCCATTGACCGACTTTATCTCCTTTTCGATAGGTCGGGTAACGAGGTTTTCCATATCCACAGGAGAGTTGCCCGGATAGGCCGTTCCTACATAAATGGTAGGAATCACAATCTCAGGAAACTGCTCTTTGGGCATGGATACATAGGAGTTGAAACCCAGTACCACGATGAGCAGCGTCAGTATCATTACACTGGTTACGTTGTTTACGGCCAGATTGGTCAGCCCAAATTCTTTGCTCAAGGGCTTTTCATTTTGCTTATTTCCCATTGCTCTCTTGGTATAAAGATGAATATTTTACTGTGCTGCATTTGCCTGCTTCACTTGTATTTTACTTCTTTCAGACACCAGCCTGAATCCCTCATCTACGAGCAGGTCATCACTTTTGAGTCCTTCCGTAATCACGGTTTTACCTTTGTAGCTTTCGCCTGTCTTTACGTTTACCTTGCGTACGGTACTGGTAGCAGGCTCTGCCACAAACACAAAGTCACCGCTGATGTCTTGCTGAATCAGGTTGGTAGGTATAATCAGCGCATCTTTCTGTTCATATTCTTTGAGCTTGATAATCGCCTGCATCTCGGGCTTGATAGCTCCGGTAGGGTTCGATAGGTTAATCTCTATTTTGAAAGTGCGGTTATTGGGGTTGATTACCTGCCCAATGCTGCTGATGCGCGCACTTTGCTCCTTTTGGATAGAAGGAAACTCCAAGGCCACTTCATCGCCTACTTTCAGCTTGCCAATGTAGGCTTCAGGAATATCAGCTTTCACCTTTACTTCGGCAAGGCTTACCAAGCGGATGGCCGGGGCATTGGGGCTGGCCATTTCACCTTGTCGGGCAAATACCTCATCTACAATACCCGAAAAAGGCGCTGTAAGAACTGACTGAGCGGCTTGTGCCTGCAAAGCTTGCAAGTTGCGCTCCAAGCTTTCTTTGCTATTTTTGGCTTGCAAGTATTGCAGTTCTGTGCCTATCTTTTGCTCCCAAAGCTTGGCTTGCTTTTCATAGACAATCTTGGCCAGTTCGAGGTTGGTTTTTACTTGATCAATATTGCGGTTAATCACGTCGGCATCTTGCAACAAAATACTTTGACCTTGGGCGATGGCTTGCCCTTCGCGTACATAGAGCGCCTTGATAGTACCCATAGTTTTGGCTGTTACGAGTACGTTTTTGTCGGAGCTTACATTGCCACGATTCTCGATGTACCTTACAAAATCGGATTTCTCTACGGGCAAGGTCGTAATCAATACTTTTCGCTCTTCATTCTCAAAAAACTTAGGGTCTTCTTTGAGGATTTCGGCCTTGAGTGCCGCTATTTCGGCTTCTATCTTTTGGATTTCGGCTTGCTTGGCCTGAAATTTCTTTTTCTTGGCATCTAAGCCTTTTTCATTGCCACAGGCAACGAGCAATGTAGCAATCAGAAAAACGTATAATATGGATAATCGTGAGCTTGTCATGAGAATAAAAAAATTAAAAATTTGAAGCATTGAAGGTTATTTTCCTAATTTGCCAGATGCCTTATCGAGGTCTATCTTGGCAATAAGCGCATCGTAGAGGGCGGCGTAGTAGTTGGTTTCGGCCTCTTTGAAGGAGGTTTCGGCATTGAGCACCTCCAGATTGGAGCCTACACCTTGCTGGTATTTGATACGGCTTACCCGTACTACCTCTTGGGCCAAGGCAATGTTCCGACGTTCTATTTCGAGGGTTTCGACGGCATTGCGATAGGAAATCTGCGCTTGGCGCGTCTGGAAGTCAATGCTACGCTCCAAGCTTTGGCGGTCGTACTCCAGCTTTTGAAGTTCTAATCTGCTCTGTTGAATCTTGCTTTCGCGCTGCAAACCGTCAAAAATAGGGATGTTGAGCTGCAAGCCTACCAAACCATAATCAAACCAACGATTTTTAAAATCACCCAATTCCGAAAATTGATTGCCTCCGGTATTAAAACCCAAGTTGGCAAAAGCTGACAAAGAAGGGTAATAATTGGTTTTTTGATTTTTTAGCTCCAGCTGTTGCAAACGTAGGGAGGTTTCAAGCACCTTGTATTCAGGGCGATTCTGGTAGTTGGTCTTGGCCATGTCATCGCTTACAACGGTATTTTGATAGTCGCTGATATTGCCCGTAATCTCCAGAAAGTCGCTCTCAGGCATGTTCATCTGAAACTTGAGCAGCTCGGTGCTCAAACTAATGAGGCGCTCTGTCTTTTGCCTTTCTACCCGCAGGTTGTTGTAGCTTACTTCGATTCTGTCCACATCTATGCCCTCGGCAAAGCCATTGTCTCGCAGCACCTTGGTTTCGCGCAGCAGGCTGTCCAAGCGCTGGAGGTTTTGCTCCAAGAGCTGAAAGCGCTCGCGAGCCACCAACAAAGAAAAGTAAGCCTTCGACACTGCATCGGCCACTTCTACCTTGGTGCTTTCTTGCTGGCGCACCGACAGCTCCCGATAGGTGCGCGAAGCCTGCAAGCCCACCAAATAAGAGCCGTTGAAGATGATTTGATTGACGGTAAGCCCCACAGAGCTGGCATAATTTGCCCCAAATCGTGCTGGTAGCGTCGCATCAGGCGGTGGAGGCGGACTGGCAGAGTCTCGAGGGAAAAAGTTTGCTGGCAAAAACTGTGTTTGGATGGAATAATTATATACAAACTGTGCTTGTCCGCTGATTTGCGGCAGCCCAATACCGGTTGTCTCGCGTACTTTGGCACGCGCTATTTCCACTTCTACCGCCGACTTCTTGAGTTCGATACGGTTTTGATAGGCATATTCTAAGCATTGTTCTAAGCTCATCTGATGCCTTTCTTGTGCCTTTGCGAGGCCGGAAGCTCCCAAAAAAATAAGAAGGGATATCCAAAAAGTGCTGGTTTTCATTAAATTGGGTGAAGTTGTGTAAAAAAATTAAATTTTATTTTGTTTAATACTGTCCTGATATTCTTCCAAAAGTTCAAAACCTTTCTTGGTTACGATGCCCCGCATAAAATGCTCTACAAACTGTATCTGCAGCTCCAAAAAGTTGAATCTATTGCTCGGAAAAACATCTTGATTAAAACCCAGCTGCACCTCTTCCACACGCAAGATGGCAAGTATCTCTATGTTGATGTCGGGGCGATAGAGCCCAGCTATAATGCCCCTGTGTAGGTTGTCTTTGATGGTTTCGATAATAAAACGCTCTCGATGCTCGCGAAACAAAGCCCAAGCTTTCACGTGATACTTCTGCAAGTCGTAGAAAATCACCGGATTGATATTCATAAAATTACGCTTCAGATGCTCCGAAAGCAAAATCATCTCTTCCAAGGCATTCTCGGTCTGCTCCTTGATGCCCTGCATATCGCACACGTCTTTGTTGAAGTGCAAGTGTGCTACACCCATTACCAATGCTTCTTTGTCTTTAAAAAACTGATAAATGGTCTTCTTCGAAACGGCCAAATCTTTGGCAATATCATCCATCGAAACGCTCCGAATGCCAAAGCGCATAAACAACTCTTCTGCTTTTTGTAATATTCTCTCCTGAGTCTCCAAGTTTTTACTACCTATTAATACTGATGAAAATAATATGTGTTTAAGTCCTACACGACTTTTGTATTTGAATGGCACAAATTTATGGAAACTTTAGAAAACAAAAAAGTTTCCGTAGTTTTATTTCATAAAATTTTTCTCATTTAGCTTTTCTAAGTATTTGCGTTTTCAGAAGCTTCCAAAAAGCACCAAGGGCAATACAAAAGCTTTTTGATGAAGTTTTGTTCATTTTCTTATTTTTGTACTTTTCCAATACTACATTTTTTGACTTACTGAGATATACCCTCCCAAAGGCCTTCTATTTTCACTCAAAAAATTACATACACCGTGCCTCTACTTGCTTTATGCAAACATTTTTATTTACTTTGTGTTTCAATTATAGTTTTCATAATTGTAAGTTTTTGATTAGTTAGGTTGTAGACCTCATTGCCGCTGGTGATGAGGTCTATTTTTATTATTTTTGTAAAAAATAAAGTTTCCTACTACAATACCATGAGCATCCGGCGCATTCTGATACATACCTTTTTCTCTTTGGCGGCTTTTGTCAGTCTTTACTTACTGCTAAACCCCCTCTACGTGCAGACTGCCCAAGGGAGCGCTCAGGCACTTCTCCTCAGCGAAGGCTTTGTACCGACCGACCTCACCGCTTCTTATGCCCAAGTGCCGCAGTTTACCCTCTCCAAAAAGATTGCCCAACAATACCCCAAAGCCCTTTATTATCCTGATATTGCCTCCTTGCAAGCGGCACAACCCAACATACACACTTGGCTACTCTTGGGCTATGGCTTGCCCGCCTCTCTGCTCGCCAAGGCCGACAGCAATTTTATAATAGATACCAAAATGCTTCGCGCACCTACCGGACTAATCAATGCCTCTTGGCCTTCTACACACAAGCCGCAGGCCGCGGCGATGCTCTCTCTGCAAAGCAGCCGCACAGCCGCCACCAAAGCTTTTCTGTACCAAGCCACAGGCCAAGCCGACTCCCTGCTGCTGCCCGCAGGCGATAGCCTTCTCCGCATTCCCTTAGCGGCATTGCCTTTGCTTGGCCGAGGCAATGCCACCTTGCTCTATGAAGGCGATAGCCTTTTTATCCCACTCCAGCGCGAGGATTTTGCCAAAGTTCGTACCCTTCTATGGGAAAGCAGCCCCAGTACCGAACTGCGTTTTCTAAAAAACTGGCTACAAGAGCAGGGCTACCCGGGAGCTATTCGCACAAGTATCAGCCGCTTCCAAACGCAGCAAGAACGCTTCAATATGCCCCAAACCCTTGCTTTGGATATGCTCAGTGGGCAGCTTTTAGAAAATTTTGATGTCCTCATCATGGACGATGCAGCTTTGCTCGCCCTTTCTCCGGCAGAGCAAGGGCTGCTCCTGAAGCAAATACACCAAAAGGGCTTAGGCTTGCTCTTGTTGGTGTCTGCCCCTTTTCAGCTTCCGGCTTGGAGGGGAGTGCTCCCCTCACTCAAAGAACTTGCTGATACCGAAAGGCGGGTAGTGCCGCAGGGCAAATTGGCTTCTTTGCCGGAGGGAATCACTCTGGAGGCTTCCCCCTTGCTCATAGAGGGACTTCGCTACCCTATTTGGAAAGATGCCCAAGGGCAGGTGCTCTCCGGTTGGCAAAGTTATGGGCAAGGGCGCATAGGCGTGCAAAGTATTCAAAATACCTTTCAATATCGTCTCAGAGAGAAAAATGAAGCTTATCAGCGCTTCTGGGCACAACTCTTGGCTACCCTCAGCCCTCCCACACAGCGCTATTGGCAAGCCGAGTGGCCGCTGATACCACGCCAAGGGCAAACTTTCCCCCTAAAAGTACAAGCTGCCGAAAAACCCAAGTATCTATTGCTCAAACCCGAAGCGCAACTTGTAGCTGATACTCTTTATTTGGAAAACTCACGTGGGCTTTTTGAATGGCAAGCTACTTACCACGCAAAGCAATGGGGTTGGCACGAGGTCGCAGTGCCTGAAGACACAAATAAGTATTATTTATATGTTTTTGAAGAAGAGGCTTGGCCCGAATACCGAGCGCAAGAATATTTCACACATACTCAAAAATACGCTGCAAAACAGCAGAATATGGCAATAAAAAACACAGACTTGAAGCGCGCGCTCCCCCCCGTATATGCCTTCATAATTTTCTTGTTTTCTACGGCTATACTGTGGTTGGAGCCCAAATTGGCTACACCTTCAAAGTAGGCTTTCGCAGCGTATCGCCGTGCCATCTGTCCACCAAAAGGTCTTCAATCTTGCCACCGGGAGGCAAATCTATAATCGGGAAATTGCCATCTCCGGGGAGGCCACCGTCCTCGTCGTTGTTGTCGGGGCGAGAATCTGTCTTTGTGATACTTTGAAGCATTACCCATACCACCAAAGAAAAGCACAGAAGACAGAGTAAGAAGTACATAAAAGCCATATTTGCTGATAATTTTGAAATTGAAAGGCAAAATAAATTTAGAAATAAATATTCAGAAAAACAACAAGCAATGCGCATTAAATCTTTGCACTAAGCTGTTTGTTCCAAAAAATGCTTTTTAGCAAGTTTATAATACTTTGAATAAGCGGAATGTTTATACAAAACAACGCCTTTGTACTATTTTACTTGCAAAACTTAAAACCCTTTGTTCCTTTTGTAAAAAGCTTTACAAATCTCTCCTAAAATATTCTCTCAGGTCTTTCAAACCTTCCCCCTACACGCCTCGTTGGGCGAATATGAAAGCAAAAAGAATATTGGTGTGGTTCAGAAACGACCTGCGCCTTCACGACAATCCCAGCCTTACGGCAGCGCTCCAAAGAGCAGAGCAAGTATATCCGGTATATTGTATAGACCCGCGCGATTTTTCCAAAAATGTATTGGGCTTGCCCAAGCGAGGTGCTTTTCGTGCTAAGTTCTTACTCGAATCCCTCCAAGACCTGCGACAATCGCTGCAAGCTTTGGGCAGCGACTTGATTATCAGAAAAGGGAAACCGGAGGAAGTATTGCCTACCTTGGCCGAAATGCTCCAAGTACAGGCCGTATATGCCGCCCAAGAAGTAACACAAGAGGAACTCTCCGTGGAGCGTGCTTTGGAACAAAAGCTGCTTCCCAAAAATATAGCTTTTGAGACTTTCTGGGCTTCTACCTTGGTGCATATTGACGACCTGCCATTCCCCATTGGGCGGCTGCCTGATATATTTACTGATTTCAGAAAACAAGTAGAGAAAAATTCTCCCGTGGCTGCCCCACTGCCCACACCCAAGACTATGCCTGCTATTGGCGAAAGCGTAAGTCCTTGTGAGATACCCTCGCTGGCCGATTTGGGATTTGATGAGGTGGAAGTATCCGAAAAAGCAGTATTGGACTTTCAAGGCGGTGAACAATCCGGCTTGGCGCGCCTGCGCGAGTATCTTTGGAAAAAAGACTTGCTCCAAAACTACAAAGAAACGCGCAACGGCCTGCTCGGAGGCGATTACTCTTCCAAATTTTCGCCTTGGTTGGCTTTGGGCTGCCTCTCGCCCCGAAAAATCCATGAGGAAG
>DAIQNQ010000002.1:20938-30872 GCA_036788275.1 Thermonemataceae bacterium | reverse complement strand
TTTTCGCCTTGGTTGGCTTTGGGCTGCCTCTCGCCCCGAAAAATCCATGAGGAAGTAAAACGCTACGAACAGCAGCGAATCAAAAATCAATCCACTTATTGGTTGATATTCGAGCTACTATGGCGTGATTATTTCCGCTTCGTGGTAAAGAAATATGGCAATCGAGTATTCAAAAAAGAAGGTATCCGCCAAGAGAAAATCTATATGCGTGACCAAGAGGCGCTCTTCAAGCTTTGGGTCGAAGGCCGCACGGGCGTACCTTTTATAGATGCCAATATGCGCGAACTGTCTGCCACTGGCTTTATGTCGAACCGTGGCCGACAAAATGTGGCCAGCTTCCTTGTAAAAGACTTACAAGTAAATTGGACTTGGGGCGCGATGTATTTTGAAAGCTTGCTGATAGACTATGACGTATGCAGTAACTGGGGCAACTGGAACTACGTGGCAGGTGTAGGCAATGACCCACGCGAAAACCGCTATTTCAATATCCTGAGCCAAGCCAAAAAATATGACTATCAGGGCGAATACGTGCGCCATTGGCTCGAAGAGCTTGCCCACGTGCCCGGCCATAAGGTACATACCGTTGGCGACCTAAGCGAGGCAGAGCAAGCCACTTATCAAGTAGCCCTCGGCGAGGATTATCCTTACCCTATTGTGGACTATGCTAAGTGGCAGCACTAATGAGAAGTGAAAATAGCCTTTACGCTGAAAGCGTCTGAGAAGTATTTTTAGCTGCTTCGAGGGCGCTTTGCCATTTTTCGGGCGCTTCGAGGCGAAATTGTACTGTGCCCTCTTCGAGCTTCAGGCAGAGCAAATCGCTTATCCATGCGCCGCTTTTGGCGGTATATATGGATTTTATTTCTGCCAAAGCGATGCTTTCTTCATAGCTTTGGCCTCTTACAGGATTTGAACGAAATACCAAGCGCTCTGCACTGAGCACAAGCTTGCCCGCGAAGCGCGCTCCTTCTTTGTTGTAATGTATGGCAAGACCTTCGCGGAGGAGCGCCTCGCCTTCGGCCAAATGAATGTTTATATTACGAAGGGCACGGCGTTGAAAGTAGTTATTAATTATCGTAACAAATACGCTGTATATAATAGTACTCATGAACAGTCTTGGCCAAGAGAAGTCATCCTTCCCGTCCCTGATTTGAAATAAATATGAAATACCGCCATAGACCAAGGCAAATACAAGCACTTGCAGCCAAAATCCCTTTGTTTTGAACATGTTATCTCTTTCGTTTCTTAATGATTTGATGAGCCAATATAAGGCTTCTGACCAAAATCTCAAAACAATACTGAAAACTGCACATTCAGGCGCTCTTGTGCACGAAGTTCACCATTGCCCAAGTTCTGCGAGAGTGGGATTTGGTAGTTGCCCCCTACCGTTACACGCTGCGCGATATACACATCTAATCCTACATTTACCGCCGTAAGATAGCCGCCTGTTTCTCGTATCTGCTCTTTATTGCGAAAATCTTGTGCTGAATGCTCATAATACAAACCTATATAGGGCATCAAGGCAAGATTTTTCTGTATTTGTTGGATATAAAACACATTGGAATTGCCACTTATACGATTGCCAAAGCGATAGTCTTTGCTGTTGCTGGTATTGATTTTATAGCTGATGTCTTGGTTGAAGCCCCAGTTCAGGTAGCGTACATTGTAAAATGCTGTAAGCAGGAAATCAAGACTGCCCGAGCCGAGCTGAAAATTGGCATTGGCCACCTGTCCGGCATCTTGCTCCTCAAAATTATAAGCACCCGTAGGCAGTTTCAGCCCGCCTCCCAGCCAAAGGTTGTGTTTGAACTTGCGCACCAGCGTATCATTTTTCAGGTACAAATTCAATACATTATAATTGGCCATTACTGCCACATCGTTGAGACCTTGCAAGCGCTTGGTGGCTTGGTTCACATCGCTTTGGCTATTGAAAGAATAAGGTACAAAGGCCATGACTTGCAGCTTGGGGCTGGCGTAGAAGCGTGTCCAAAGCTCCATCGTATGAAAGTACTCCTGCGTGCGCAAAATACGGGAATTGAGGTGCGACTCGAAGCCCACGCTGCGATAGCGCAAGCCTACAAAGTTTTTATTGAACTGCGGCATTACCCCAAAGTAATAGCTACCCACCCCACAGCCACAAATATCACAAGCCGGAGCAGTAGCCACTGCCAAAAGCAGGCAAAAGAGCAAAAATACTTTTTTCATTATCGGTATATTCAATTAAAAGGGTTCTTGCAATAAGGGATTTCTGATAAAGTCCTCGTCGGTAAGCGTGCGTAGAAAAGCAATAAGCTTGTCTTTGTCCTCTTCGCTGAGGGCAATACCCAATCTCTCACCTTGTCGAAAAGCAGGGTCGAGTGTCGGGCTGTCCACTATGCCTTGGCTGTAATGGTCTAAAACCTGCCGCAAGGTGCGCAAGCGGCCATCGTGCATGTAGGGGCGGGTAATTTCCACATTGCGCAGGCTGGGTACTCTGAACTTAAAGGCATCGTCGGAGCGGAGCGTAATATGCTGCCTGCCCACGTCAATCGTATCTACACCATTGAGCCTAAAGCGCCGTACAGGCAAGCCATTGTTGCGGAAGCTGCCATCTGTAAAAAGCTCTCCTTGGTGGCAAGAGGCACATTTTTGTTGAAAAAGTGCCAAGCCAGCCAGCTCTTGGGCATCGAGCTGTACCCCTTCATTTCTGATGTACTTATCGTATTTGGAGTTGGCTGATACGGCCATCAACTGAAATTGAGATAACGCTTTTAAAAAATTCGCTAAGTCAATCTCTCTTGTGCCAAAGGCCTTCTCAAACAAAGCCGGATAATCGGGGTGATTTTGCAGCTTTTGGAGTACATTGGCGATGCTTTCGTCCATTTCGTTGTGTGCCTCAATGGGCGCAATGGCCAAAAAGTCCAAGTCAAATACGCCTCCGTCCCAGAAAAGCTCTCTCTTCCAAGCCAAGTTCATAATTGGGAGCGAATTGCGCAGCGTGAGCTTGTCGTCAATACCGTGGCTCAGGTCGTGGCCATGTTGGGTGAAAGCCGAGCTGGGAATATGGCAGCTGCCGCAGCTAATCGTGCCGTCGCGGCTCAAAATACCATCAAAAAACAACTTTCGCCCCAGCTTAAAGCCCTCGTTCGTAACAGGATTGCGCGAGAAATCATATACGGGTGCCGGAAAATTGGCAGGCTGCCGGAAAGCAATGGCAGGCTCCATGTCTTGCGACGACTGGCAAGCCGCCACTACCAAACAAGCAAAAGAAATCCACACAAAAATCTGTCTCATAGCTACTTAGATTTATTTTACTACCCGTACAGGCACAGTAATTTTGAGCTTTTCCCAAGCCATTTCGATAGCGCCTTCTTGCTCGCTGCTTTCTATCACCTCGTAGCGCAGCCTTTCGGTATACTCGTTTTCTTGGGCTTTTACATTCACTCTTAGCACATCTTCTGCTTCATTGTATTCATCTGCCAGGTGTTGTTTCCATCGGGTATTGAAAATCACCGTCCAAGTATCTTTATCAGGAATGGTAAAAAGGGCATATTTTCCTTTTTTGAGCAGCTTTCCGTCTATCTCCACATCGCCAGAGAAGCTTACAGAAGTAGCATTATGCGCGCCCGTTACCCAAATTTCCTTGTAAGGCACCAGACCTCCCCAGACAATGCGCTCGCGCACTGCCGGAGCCGTGTACTCAATATGTACATGTACCTCGCCAATATTGGCCATCGCCGTACTCGGAATACTCTTTTTGGTATTTTCGCCAGCCGTGCTGCTGCCCTGATGTTGGGCATGTTGGCTGTGCTCATCGTGCTGCTCGCTATTGCAAGCACAAAGTGCCCCAAGGGCAAAGAATATTAAGAGGATTTTTTTCATAGACTTAGTTTGATGATTGAATGAAAGATGTATCGTCTAAAGTTTTCAGAAAAGCCAATAAAGCTTTTTGTTCCTTAGCCGAAAGCGTAAATTTTTTGAGCCTCGGTGCCAGTGTAGGTGAATGCTTAATACCGGAAGCATAATGTTGTAGTACCTCCTCTAAGGTAGCAAAGCGCCCATCGTGCATGTAAGGTGCTGTGAAAGAAAGATTGCGGAGGCTGGGCGTTTTGAACTTGCCCGTATCTTCTTCTTTAAAAGTAACCCGAAAGCGCCCTTTGGGAGCAAGCTCATGCGCATCGGAATAACTGTCGTCCAAGCCATTGTTGTGAAAGTCATAATCTGTAAACAAATGCTGCTTACGGCTGTGGCAGGCATTGCATTTCAGGTCAAATACTCGTAAGCCTTCGCGCTCCAGAGCACTCAAAGGTGTTTTTTGAGAATTTTCGATATAGCGGTCGTATTTAGCATCAGCCGATACCAAGGTGCGCATGTACTGTGAAAGCGCTTTCAAAACTTTTTGTGAGTTGATTTCGCCTCCCTCTTCAGGATAAGCTTCTGCAAAAAGTCTGACATATTCAGGATTCTGCCTCAAGATAGCAGGAAGTTCGGGCAGGCTCATTGCCATCTCATCGGGATGTGTAAGCGGCCCTACTACCAGCGATTCCAAATTGCTCGCTCCACCGTCCCAAAACAAGCCAGAAGTATTCCAAGCAAGATTAAAGAGCGGCATAGAATTGCGATGCAAAGCTTCTCCCGATACACCTGCTTTGCTTAGAGCAACGCCATCGGTAAAAGCATTTTGTGGAAAATGACAACTCGCACAAGCTACTTGCCCATTGGCCGAAAGCTTGGGGTCGAAGAAGAGCATTTTTCCTAAAGCAACTGCTTTTTTATTGTCGGGATTGAAGTCCACAGGTGGAGGCGCTGTAAAATGTGCAGGAAAAGCCACGAGCAAGTCTGCCTTTTGGACAGATATCGGCTTGCTGTTTTCTTTGCAAGAAGCCAGCAGAAGTAGCACAGAGCACCAGAGAATCACCTTTTTCATAAAAGCAGTTTAGAAGACAGTTGCCCACACAGGCAGGCAACTGTCTTGGATTTTCAACTATTGATTTTCAACTATTGCACTATTTCATTTACAGAAAATACGCTATTCTTGACATTATCAGCCAGCTTCAACATATCGTCAGCCGAACCGGCATTCACAAATTTATTGTAAGGTGTGAGGTTGGGGTCGGCAGTCCAGTTTCTGGGGGTAGTACCTGTAAAAGCAGGTACAGCAGTCAGGTCGCCACCAAACAAGCCCAATACATTCACATTGAGTTTTACTTCGGCTACTTTGCTGGGAGCCGATACCAAGGCAGTACCCAAGTTCAACTCCACAGTGCGATAGGCTTCGTTGCCTCCAGTTTCTACCACAAATCTATGTGCATCAGCAAGAGGGTCGCCTCCGGCAGCCAAGTAAGTACCCTGCGAGCGTGCAAAGATGTAGCTTGTTTTCCAGAACCAGCTGGCGCTCATTGCCATCTGCGTAATGTCCAACTCTCCGGCTTTGATAGCAAAATTATTATTGTATTTGGGGTCTATACCTATGGCAAACTTGATCTTGGTGTAATTACCCACAGGAATATTGCTCACTGTAAAGCTCTCACGTACACGAGGCGGTGCCACCATGCTGGGAGCGGCGGCGGCGGTAGTACCTGCATAGCGCAAGCTGTCTCTATTTTCTATCAAGTAGTAGCCATCTTCAATCTTCACTACCTCGCCGTTGTCTTTGGTAAGCTCGATATTGCTTACCCAATAGCGAATGGCATCGAAGCGATAGGTATTGCCATTGGCATCGGTAAAACTCGTACCTCTCTGAAAATTATTGCTTCCTGCTTTGTGGTCAAAAGAGAGCTTTAAAATCCCTTTGTCAGGGTCAAAACTTCCATCCACTACTACAACTCTCTCTACTTCTACTATTTTTTCTTCGATTTTGGTGCAAGAGAAGGCAAATGTTGCCAAGGCCATCACGGCCAACATATATATCGTTTTCATGTTACTGTTGAAATTTAGAATTTGAGGGAAATTTTACTACTTAGTTATGAATATGGTCGTAAAAAAAGGCTTCTTGGATATTGTTGGCTACTCCGGCAGACTCCGGCCTCGCCATAATCTCAGGATACTCGGCAATACTGATTGGGAAAGCCTGCCCATTGAAGACTTTCAGCAAATCGAGCATTACATGTACTTCGGGGCTTTTGTCTTTGCGGGCAATGGCCTTGTCGCGCCCAAAGGAAAGGCTTGTCATACGGGTATTGTTGAGTGTAGGTGTAGAAAAACCTCCAAAAAGCCCGATATGGTAGCGGAAGCGGTCGTCATCTACCACTAAATCGGATTCCCCTTCCAAAAAGAAGAAGATATAGCCCGCATTCCAAGACCAATACATGCCTTGTGCTTGTCCGGCCACGTCCAAAGCACCTCGGCGGCGCTCCACGGGCTTGGTGCTACGCAGGCTGTCCACGCCTATCATAAAACTCACCCCGGTATAATCGCCTTCAGGCACTTGCAAGGAAAGATTCTTTGAGGCGGCTACCTCATCATCTACCAAAAAGTAGCTGTCGTCTTGGGGAATCACATACTCCGAGCCGTCGGCTTTTTGGAGTTTGATATTGCTGATAAAATAGCGCAGGTCTGTTACTTTAAAGCTTTCGCCAGACACCGCATTGGTATATTCTTTACCTCTTTGGAGAATTTCTGTACCTACCAAATTGTCAAATTTAAGTACCAATGTGGCTTGTTGTGTGGAGTCGGCTTCAGGGGTTACGGCAGTTTTGTCGCAGGCAGCCAAGGCAAAAAGCAGGGCGCACAGCAAAGCCGTAAAAAAACGATTTTGCATAAAAAGAGAATGATGAAATATTTTGAAAAGATACAAGGGTAGCGCAGCACTTACCAAGCAGGCAAATACTTTCAGGCTTTTCTCAGAAAAGCGAGTGTGCTACAAAATAGAGGATTAGGATTGGCAGGGCGGACGCAGCAGGTCTAAAACAGCCTCTTGACTGCCCAAATTTACTTGCTTGGGTGTGTGCAACACGCGCGCAAGCATCGCCGAGAGGCGAAATACAAAGGTAGGCATCGCCTCTACAAAAGACGCTACAAAAAAGGCTTCCGTAGCTTTGATAGGGCTTTCCTCTTGTTGTTTCTTTCTTTCAGCAAGTTGCTTCATCAAGTAGCACTGCCCACCGCAATCCAGCTCAGGCTTGAAACGATTTTCGCAAAGATTTTTGGCGATGTA
The DNA here is from genome assembly GCA_036788275.1 of Thermonemataceae bacterium. GTDB lineage: Bacteria > Bacteroidota > Bacteroidia > Cytophagales > Thermonemataceae > DAIQNQ01. The sequence goes on along the minus strand of DAIQNQ010000002.1, from coordinate 23,740 downwards.
GCTTTTATTGATTTCAAAAGAGAGACGCACCCAAAAGTTTTGGAGGGAAGGCAGCAGTATGACTGCCGAAAGCAATATGGAGAGAAGGGCTCTCAAAGGAATGATCCTATAGTTTGGGTGCAATGATGCTGCAAATGTAGCAAAAAAAATCAGCGCCGCAAATGCTTTATTTATTTTTTAAAAAATTCCTAAGGAAAACGCAACGTAAAGACCGTTTCTTTGTGTGGCACGCTGTGTAGGGTAATGGTGCCACCGTGCATACGCATAATCTGCCGCGAGAGGCTCAAACCAATACCGGAGCCATTCTTTTTGGTGGTAAAGAAAGGGACAAAAATATTTTTCTTGGCCTCTTCACTAATGCCCACACCATTGTCTTGCACACGAATCAGCAAGCGTCCGCTCGCATCGGTATCGGCACTTACCACAATACGCGGCTCAGGCTGCTGCACCAAAGCTTGGATAGAGTTTTTGACCAAATTAATCAAAATCTGCTCTATAAGCACCAAATCGGCATTGAGCTGCAAATCGGGCGGGATAATTTCTTGAATAAACTGGATGCCTCCGTTTTTCAGGTCATCTTGCATCAATACGCTTAGCGACTCAAAAAGCTCCTGTACCCGAAAAATACGAAATTTGGGTGAAGGGACACGGGTGAAATTCCGAAAGTCCGTAACAAAGCCTACCAAGCCCTCGGCGCGTTTATGAATGACCTTGATAGCGCGGTGCGTTTCTTCTATTTCTTCGATATTGATGCTCTCATAGCTGGGGGACTCCGCAAACTGCTTGTCGAAATTTTCGGTAAGCGTAGAGGCCAGCGAGGTAATGGGCGTTACGGAATTGATGATTTCGTGCGTCAGAACGCGGGTCAGGTTTTGCCAAGCTTCCATCTCTTTTTCTTCTAATTCCGACTGGATGTCTTGCAGCGAAATGAGGCGATGCGTTTGGCCAAGCATCTTGATGTAGGCCACCGTAACGGCCACCTGAATCTGTGCTTCGCCAATAGGCAAGGCCAGCACCTCTTTTTCTCCGATTTTGAGCTGTTGGAGTGCCTGCGCAAAAACAGGATATTGTACTTCTATATCTTTGATATTTTTGAGCTGATGGATATGCAGCAATTTTTGGGTGGCGCTGTTGGAGAGCAGCACCTCGCCTTGCTCATCAATAATCAACAGCCCAATCTGAATATGATGCACAATAGAGTGAAGATAGTGGTATTGGGCTTCGCGGTCGGCACGAATCTCCAAAAACTTTTTCACTACGTGGTTGAAGGTCTCGTATAGTTCGTCGAAGCTTTTGCCTCTTTTGCGCAGGCTGTAAGTGGCCGAAAAGTCGTCGTATTGAATACTTTTCAGAAACTTCACCAGCTCTCGGTTGGAAGTTTCTACATAGCGTAGCAACTCCACACTCTGGCCTACGGCAGCCAAAAGCAGGATAAAGCAAGTAGCCCAATAGCTCGCCAATACGAGCAGCCAAGCCAACACACCGAAGTTGAGTAGCAAGGCGGCAATGCGCAGCAGCAAGTTCAAACGAAAGTTTCTAAAGCCCATATTTCTCAAGTCTTCTGTACAAGGAGGCGCGCGTAAGCCCCAGTTCTTTGGCCGCTTTGGAGATATTGCCATTGTACTTTTGTACGGCTTTTTGGATGGCCGCCTTCTCCATATCGTCTAAGTTGAGGTTTTGAGGAGTCAATGCGACCACCGCACTGGCAGGAGCTTGGCTTTTGGGCGCAAGGAAGAAGAAATCTTCGGCTTGCAGGCTCTCGGCATCGCTCATAATCACCGCCCGCTCGATGGCGTGTTGCAGCTCGCGCACATTGCCCGGCCAGTGGTGCTCCTGCAAGCGCTCCGCCGCACTATGATGCAGCTTCTGTGCGTTTTTCTTGTACTTTTTGCTGTATTTTTGAAGATAATGCTGCGCCAAAGTGGGCAAATCGCCCAAGCGCTCACGCAGCGGCGGCAGGTAAATTTCCACTGTATTGATACGGTAGAGCAAGTCTTGGCGGAAAGTACCCTCCTCCACCATCTTTTGCAAATCCATATTGGTAGCGCAAATCAAGCGGATGTCTATGGGTACAGCTTTGTTGGAGCCTAAGGCGGTAATTTGGCGATTTTGCAGTACAGCCAACAATTTGGCTTGGTGTGTAAGGGGCAGATTGCCTATTTCGTCTAAAAAAAGAGTGCCCTTGTTGGCCACCTCGAAGCGACCTACACGGTCTTCTTTGGCATCGGTATAAGCTCCTTTTTTGTGGCCAAAAAGCTCACTTTCAAAAAGATTTTCGCTAATAGCGCCCATGTCCACACTCACAAAAACTTTGTCGGCACGGAGCGATTTTTTATAAATAGCCCGTGCTACCAACTCTTTGCCCGTACCGTTTTCGCCCAATACCAGCACATTGGCATCGGTTTGGGCTACTTTGTCTATCAGATGAAATACATTGCGCATAGAGGCGCTTTCGCCGAGCATTTCCACAACAGGCTGGGCGGAGAGGTCATCAACAAGCTGCTTGTTGGTTTTTTTGAGTTGGCTCACCTCCTCGTAAGAGGCCTTGAGTTTGGCAGCTGCTGAGAGCGTGGCCAGCAGCTTTTCGTTTTGCCAAGGCTTGAGCACAAAGTCGGTAGCGCCTTCCTTGAGCGCCTTTACGGCCATTTCCACATCGCCAAAGGCCGTAATCATAATCACCACCGCCTTGGGGTCACGTTGTAGAATTTCGCCAAGCCAATAAAAGCCCTCTTTGCCGCTGGTAGTATCCTCGCTGAAATTCATGTCGAGCAGAATCACATCGTAGCTGTCTTGGTTGAGCAA
>DAIQNQ010000002.1:477-20838 GCA_036788275.1 Thermonemataceae bacterium | reverse complement strand
CCTCGCTGAAATTCATGTCGAGCAGAATCACATCGTAGCTGTCTTGGTTGAGCAAGAAGGGGATTTTCTTAGGATTTTGCTCAATTACCACCTGCTTCACATGCTTTTTGAGAAACATTTTGGCAGCCAAAAGAATATCCTCGTCGTCGTCAATAATCAAAATTTTGTCCATATCTTTATTAATCTATATGTGTTTATATGACCGCTTAGCTTGCTGATAACATAGTACAAATGCTTATCGGTTAAATATTCGTACCAAAATGTACAAAGCCTTTGCAAAGCTGCTGACGCGATTTTAAAAGCAGATGCAAAATAGTAAATTGTTCTAAATCGGACAAAAAATGTATCAAAATAGCACAACCCATCGGAGCAAGTGCCCAAAGTGAGGCGTATATTTGCTTTGGCAAAGTTTTCTCTATACATTTGATTATTCTGAATACAAGGATTTATGCTTCAACTGAAACATCTCAAAAAAATATATGCTACTGAAGAGGTAGAAACTGCCGCCCTCAATGGCGTGAGCTTAGAAGTGGCCGCCGGAGAGTTTTTAGCTGTAATGGGCCCTTCGGGCTGCGGCAAGTCCACTTTGCTCAATTTGGCAGGCCTCTTAGACGTTCCCAGCAGTGGGCAGCTCTTTTTTCTGGGACAAGAAATATCGCCACTCTCCGAAAAAAAACGTGCCGCCTTGCGCAGAGAAAATATCGGTTTTATCTTTCAGAGTTTTAACCTAATTGACGAACTGAATGTCTATGAAAACATTGAGCTGCCTCTGCTCTATCTGAATGTACCCGCTGCCCTGCGCAAAGCCCGTGTAGAAGAAATGTTGGAGCAACTCCAGATACAACACCGCCGCGGACACTTCCCGCAGCAGCTTTCCGGCGGGCAGCAGCAGCGTGTGGCCATTGCCCGTGCCATGATAAGCCGCCCTAAGCTCATCTTGGCCGATGAACCTACCGGCAACCTCGACTCGCGCAGTGGCGAAGAAGTGATGCTCTTGCTCAGCGAACTCAATCGCCAAGGCGCTACTGTGGTGATGGTTACGCACTCGCTCTATGATGCCAGCCATGCGCATCGGCTCATTCACCTCTTTGATGGGGTGGTGGTAAGCGAAAAACGAATTCCCACGGCTGCCGTATAAGTACCTGCGGGCGCGCCCTGTTCACCTTATTTATTTGTATATTATTCTCAAACCAAGGTGGTTTTGCATAATAAAAAATAAATCATTGAAAATCAAGGTAATCCATCAGGAAAATCCTGAAAATCACTTTAATCTTGATATATTATGCGCAGCTTTCTACTTCTTATGCTTTGTATAAGCACTGCCGCCGCACAAAACCTTGTGCCCAATGGCAGCTTTGAAAAAACGACCGAATGCCCCAACGACTACGGCCAAATAGAAAAATCTGAGGGCTGGAAAAGCTTACAGGGCACGCCTGACCTCTTTCACTCTTGTGCCAAAAGCCAAACCGTGAAGATTCCCGACAACTATATGATGTACAACCTCATTCCCAGCACCGGGCGAGGCTGTGCGGGCATTGCCAGTGTACAACAAAACCAAGAGCCTAATGAACTGATGGCCGTTGCCCTGAGCAAGCCGCTCCAAAAAGGAAGGCGCTACAAGGTGAGCTTTATGACGCAGGTAGCGCATACCTATTCGGCCTTTGCCATCAATAATCTGGGGATTGCTTTTGCTAAGGACTTTGCCAGCCTCCCTACCCAAGCCCACATAAAAGCCGAAAAGGTGCTCCAACACAATACTTGGGAAAAAACTGAGGGTATATTCATCCCCGAACAAGACTATGAAGTACTCGTGCTGGGGCTTTTTTATACCAATGCCAATACCCAAGTGGTACTCCGCGACAAATTCTTCAATGAAAATAAATGTGCGTACTACTTTATAGATGATGTGCTGGTAGAACAGCTGCCCGACTGCCCCGATGTGGTACGCTACCAAGGGCGTATCAGTGATGAGGAAAACAAAAAGCCGATTCAGGCCGAAATCAGCTACCAATCGCTCCAAAATCCCGACAATAAAGGTACGGTACAAAGTAAAAACGGTCAATACCAATTCGATTTGCAAGATTGCCTTACCTACGAGCTGACCATCACGGCAGAGGGCTACTACCCCATCATCGAAACCATAGAGCCTGCCAAAGACAAAAAAATACCTTTTGCCACGCAGCTTACCCCCCTCAAAGAGGGTAAAGTCATTACGCTCAAGCATATCTATTTTGATTTTGCCAAGGCCATCCTCAAACCCGAATCCTACAAAGAACTGCAACTGCTGGCCAATATCTTGCAGACGCACCCCAAAATGGAGATAGAAATCGCCGGACATACCGATAATATCGGCACGCACGAAGACAACCTACGCCTCTCTCAAGAGCGTGCACAAGCTGTATTATATTATTTGCAAGCCCAAAACATCCCGGCGAAGCAGCTCAAGGCCACCGGCTATGGCGAAGGCCAACCCATCGCCTCCAACGAAAATGAAGAAGGCCGCGCCCTAAACAGACGTGTGGTATTTGCGATTCTGAAATATTAGTCAGATATTGGCACTATGCTTCATTACTGCATTCTTTTACGCTTTTTCCGAGGTGTTGCCTTTGGCAAAATCCTGCTATGGCTATGGCTTTTGTGGCTGCCCCAACAGGCACAAGCTCAATTTGAAAGCAAGAAAATATGGTCTTTGGAAGAGGTCATCCGTACAGCCCAAGAGCAGTCGCCCGAATATCTAAAAGTAAAAAACCAACAGCGTGGCAGCTATTGGCAGTATGTTTCCTTCAAATCCAATATGCTCCCTCAGTTGATGCTCCGCGCCGATGCCCCCGACCTGAGCCGCACGATTATTCCTGTAATCCAAAACGATGGCTCGGAGGCCTTTCGTGAGCGAAGCCTCAGTTCTTCGAGCGTTGATTTGATGCTCTCTCAAAATATTTTGCCTACCGGAGGTACCGTTTTTCTCACTTCACAGCTCAGCCGTATCGACATTTTGGGAGGAGTATCCAGCACTTCTTATCTGTCTTATCCGCTTCTGGCAGGTATCAGGCAGCCTTTGTTTACTTTTAATGCCCTGAAATGGAGCCAGCGCATCGAGCCGCTGCGCTACGAGGAGGCCAAGCGGGAGTTTTCGGAAAAAATGGAGGATATTGCCCTGCAAGCCACAAGGCAGTTTTTCGACTTGCTCCTTGCCCAGAGCAACCTACAAATTGCCATACAAAATCAAGGCGTGCTTGATACCATCTTTCGGCGTGGGCAGGGGCGCTTTTCTTTGGGGAAAATTACCGAGAGCGACCTGCTCCAATTAGAACTCAACTGGCTCAATGCCAGCCAAAGCACTGCCCGCGCACGCTTGGCCTTGGCCTCGCAAAGTGCCAAAATGAAGATATTTTTGGGGATTAATGATTTAGAAATCTTTCAGCTGCAAGTACCCGAAGTACCTGCCCAATTTCTTATTGAGGAGGAACAAGCCATTGCAGAGGCACGCAAATACAAATCTAACTATCTGCAATATGAACGCCGCAAGCTCGAAGCAGCCCGACAAGTAGCCCAAGCCCGTGGCAACAATGGCTTTAATATGAATATTACGGCCTCTTTTGGGCTTTCGCAAAGTGCCTTGTCTTTCCAAGAAGTGTATCAAAACCTCCAAGACCAACAACGTTTTCGACTGAGTTTTGAAGTGCCTATTTTGGATTGGGGGCGTGCCAAAGCAGCCGTGAGGCTTTCTATGGCCAATCAGCAAATCGCAGAAGTAGAGCTCTTGCAAGCCCAAAAAAACTTTGAGCAAGACCTGCTCTTTAAGGTACAACTCTGGAATATCACGCGCCAACAGCTTCAAATTGCCGAAAAGGCCCAAGAGATTGCCCGCAAAAAATACGGGATTGCCCAAGAAAACTACCTCCTTGGCAAAATCAGCGTCATTGAACTAAACATTGCCTTACAAGAACAAGATGCTGCCTTTCGTGCTTATCTGCAAACGCTGCAAGATGCTTGGACTGCCTTCTTTGCTATTCGCCAACTCACTCTCTTCGATTTTGAGAAGCAAAGCCCGATTCAATACAAAATTCAGGAAGATTAACACCAAAAGCTTGCAATAGAGTTGCAAAGTCTTTACTTTTGCAACAATGTTTAAGATAGCCATGCTCATGCGCCCGAAAAATTCTCAAAAAATCCCTTCTAAAGTATCTTTTACCAAAAACGTAGGCGCTTCTTTGCCTATCTTGTGCGCCATTCACTGCATGGCTACTCCTTTTATGCTGAGCGCTCTACCGCTTTTGAGCTTAGACTTCCTTGCTTCGGAGCTTTTTGAGTGGCTGCTGATTGGACTGAGTGCCCTCCTTGCTTTTTATATTCTCTCCAAAGACATTCTCCAAAGCCACGGACAATGGTTTATTTTGCTCATCGCCTCGGCTGGTTTTGCTTTGGTCGTTGCTGCACATCTTTCAGGGCACGAGCTTTGGTGGCTGCCCGTATTGGGAGCGCTCTGCATTACGGCGGCTTATTTTATCAACTGGCACTACTTGCGCAAGACGAAATGCTGCCGCATAGAAGCTAAAAAAGCAGCTTAGCCCAAGGTCATTTTCTTCATTATGGCTCTTTTGAGGCTGGGAAACCATCCGCCTACAAGATTTAAAATCTTCAATTGGGTAGAAACAATCCAATGAATGCGCTTGCGCCCCGTGGCAGCCTTCCATACCACTTGGGCAATGTCTTCGGCTTGGAGATGTACACCCATCTTTGCCACACTTCCTGCACGATAGCTTGCCTTTTCGAGCATATCGGTTTTTACGAAAGGAGGCAAAATATCGCATACAAAAATCCCTTCTTTTTCCAATTCAATATTCAAAGCCTCGGTAAGAGCACTTACTGCATGCTTGGTAGCCGAATAGACCCCAAACTCAGGCACGCCATACAAGGCAGAGGCAGATGACATATTGACAATACGAGGTGCTTTACCCCGCTGTAATAATGGCAGCGCCTGATAGGTACAGTTCACTACTCCCCAAAGATTTACCTTGATGCTTCGGTAATGCTCCGCCAAAGGGATTTTCCTCAGCACACCCATTTGCAAAATACCTGCATTGTTGAAAAGCACTTCCATGCTTCCTCCGGTATGTGTCGCAAATTGCGCCAAAGCGGCGGCTACTTGCTGCTCATCACATACATCCATGACCGCATAACAGCAGCATTCTGTACCTATTTCTGCAGCGAGTGCCTCTACGGCCTCTTGGTTTTGGTCGTAAAGCCCCACAAACCAGCCCTTGCTCGCAAAAAACAGGGCAGTAGCGCGACCAATGCCCGCCCCTGCCCCGGTAATAAAAATAGAAGGAAGCTCCATGAAAATATGGACTATGGATTAATCAAAAAAGGAGCCTTGCCATCGGTAATGATAATTTTGGCATTGGGCGACTGCGAAAGGCGCTCAAAAGCCTCGATAGAGCGAAACTGTATGATAATCGGTGAAAGCCCCTCGGCTATGATTTTTTGAGCATCACGGACTCCCTCCGCCTCAATCTTGATGCGCTCGGCTTCCAGCTTTTCGCGACTCAGGATAAACTCCATTTGTTGAGCTTCTTGCTCGGCTTGGAGCTTGGCCTCAATGGCCTGCGAAAGCCTTTCGGGCAGTATTACCGACTTCATCAGTACATTTTCGATAATAAAACCACGTCCATCCAAAATGCGGGTCATTTGCTCCTTGATTTCCTGCTCGATGGCCGCACGCTGCGAAGAGTGCATGTCTTTGGCAAAGAAACGGGCTGTAACATCGGAGGCGGCAGAGCGAAACACAGGCAAAATCACCACGCGCTCGTAGTCTATCCCTGCCTCGCGCAAAATCTTGGGCGCATCTTTGGGTTCGATGCGGTACAAAATAGAAATCTCAGAACGAATGGTAAGCCCCTCTTTGGAAGGCAAATCCAAACGCACTTCCAAATTGACGGTACGCACCGGCACACGTAGCACCGTTTGGGTGAAAGGATTGACAGCCGTAGCGCCCGGCAAAACGATACGGTCGGAAATTCTTCCTAAACGACGCTTGATGCCTACCTCATCTTGACGAATAATCGCACAGCTACTCAGCAAGCACAGACCTAAAAATACTGCTACAATACGTTTTTGCATAAAAAATGATGTATTAGGTGAAAGATAAAAAAAGACTTCGCATCACAGTCCCAAAATACAAAACTTTCCTTAATTCTACAATTTTTTTAAAATACTGACATTTTGACACCACCCCCCGCTTGGCATAGGCATTGATACAGCAGGGATATCTCAAAGATATTTCACTCTAACTTAAACTGACCGACTCGATATGGGCAAAATTATTGGAATAGACTTAGGAACTACCAACTCTTGCGTCGCTGTGATGGAAGGGAATGAGCCTGTGGTAATTCCTAACAGCGAAGGTCGTAGAACCACACCTTCGATTGTTGCTTTTCTGGAAAATGGAGAACGCAAAGTAGGTGACTCTGCCAAACGTCAGGCCATCACCAACCCTAAAAATACAATTATGTCTATCAAACGCTTCATGGGAAAGAAATTCTCTGAAGTGAGCGATGAACAGAAAACCGTATCTTATACCGTGGAGCAAGGCCAAAACGATACCCCTCGCGTGCGTATCGGCGACCGCCTCTACACACCCCAAGAAATCTCGGCGATGGTATTGCAAAAGATGAAGCAAACTGCCGAAGACTATCTCGGCACTAGCGTTACCGAAGCCGTTATTACCGTACCGGCTTACTTCAACGATGCCGAAAGACAGGCCACCAAAGAGGCTGCACAAATTGCCGGACTCAATGCCAAGCGTATCATCAATGAGCCTACGGCAGCAGCCTTGGCCTTCGGCTTGGATAAAGGCAACAAAGATATGACCGTAGCGGTATTCGACTTGGGTGGAGGTACTTTCGATATCTCTATCTTAGAATTGGGCGACGGCGTATTTGAGGTAAAAGCTACCAATGGTGATGTACACCTCGGCGGCGACGACTTCGACCAACGCATCATTGATTGGATTGCAGAAGAATTCAAAAAAGACCACCCTACCATCGACCTCCGCAAAGATGCGATGGCCTTGCAACGCCTTAAAGAAGCTGCCGAAAAAGCTAAAATAGAACTTTCCAGCTCTTCTACTGCCGACATCAATCTTCCTTATATCACTGCCGTAGATGGCGTGCCCCAACACTTGGTGCGCAACCTCTCGCGCGCGAAATTTGAGCAGTTGGTAGATGACCTCGTACAACGTACCCTTACGCCCTGCCGCCAAGCCATGAAAGACTCAGGCTTGAGCATCTCCGACATTACAGAGGTGATTCTCGTGGGTGGCTCTACACGTATGCCGAAAATCCAAGAAGAAGTAGAGAAATTCTTCGGCAAAAAGCCCTCTAAAGGTGTAAACCCCGACGAAGCCGTAGCCGTAGGTGCTGCCATTCAAGGAGGTATCTTTACGGGTGAGGTAAAAGACGTAATCCTTTTGGATGTAATTCCTTTGTCTTTGGGTATCGAAACACTCCATGGTGTATTTACTAAGTTGATTGATGCCAATACCACTATCCCGACTAAAAAATCGGAGGTGTTCTCAACAGCAACTGACAACCAGACCTCCGTAGTCATCCACGTATTGCAAGGAGAGCGCCAGTTTGCCAAAGACAACCGCACCATTGGTCAATTCCACTTAGATGGCATCATGCCTGCTCCCAAGAGTGTACCCCAAATAGAAGTAACCTTCGATGTAGATGCCAACGGTATCCTGAACGTATCGGCCAAAGACAAGGCTACGGGCAAAGAACAGAAAATCCGCATTGAGGCCTCTTCAGGACTGACTGATGCCGAAATCCAGCGTATGCGCGATGAGGCCAAAGCCAACGAAGAAAGCGACCGCGTAGAAAAAGAAAAAGTAGAAAAGCTCAATCAGGCTGATTCGCTTATCTTCACTACCGAAAAGCAATTGCAGGAATATGGAGACAAGCTCAGCCCTGCCAACAAATCGGGTATCGAAAGCGCCTTGGCACAGCTCAAAGAGGCATACGCCGCCAAAAATATCCCTGCCATAGACAGCGCTCTTGCGGCTCTGAATACAGCTTGGCAAGCGGCTTCTACCGAAATGTACAATGCCACTGCCAACAATAACGACGCTGCCAACAATGCCCAACCCGGCGAAGAAAACAGCGACAGCAGCGGCAAAGACAATGTAACTGATGTGGACTTTGAGGAAGTAAAATAGTCCTCAAGTGATTCTTTACAAAAAAAGCCATCTCGAATCATCGAGATGGCTTTTTTGTATTTTCAAAATTGATTTTATAAAATAAAGAATTTTCAGTACTAAAGCTTGTTGCTATTCTATCGAACATTAGACAAGACTTCAAAGCACCCACACGCTACATTAGCTCGGAGAGTTCCAGCCAGCGCATTTCTTTTTGGCTGAGGGCAGCCACAATGGTCTCAACCTCCAAAGCCCAAGCTTGCAGCTTTGTGTGGTCTTCATGGCCTTGGTTGAGCTGCTCGCTGAGGGCTTTTTTCTGGGCTTCTAATTGGGCGATTTCTTTTCCAAGCTGCTCAAACTCTTGTTTTTCTTTGAAAGAGAGCTTCTTGGACGTGTTTTCTACTTGGTTGACGGGAGTAGTTGCCTTGGCTTTTTCTCGCGGCAAAACTTCCTGCTTCTTGATTTGCTCCTGCTCTTCAAGAAAATCGCGATAATCAGAATAATTACCATTGAAGATACGTACCTCGCCGGCGCCCTCAAACACAAAGAGTTGCTCCACGAGCTTGTCCATAAAGTAGCGGTCGTGGCTCACGAGCAGCAAGCAGCCTTTGAAGTTTTGCAGAAACTCCTCCAATACATTGAGCGTTTCGAGGTCTAAGTCGTTGGTAGGCTCATCAAGAATCAAGAAGTTCGGATTGCGCATCAGCACGCGCATCAGCTGCAAGCGTCTTTTTTCGCCCCCACTCAGCTTCTCTACGGGTTTGTATTGCACCTCCGGCGGAAAGAGAAAATGATTGAGAAACTGCGAAGCCGTAATGGTATCGCCATTGGCCAAGGTAATCACTTCGGCGATTTCTTTCACCAAGTCTATCACACGGCTTTCGGGCGCAAAGTGCAAGTCTTCTTGGGTATAATAGCCAAACTGGAGGGTTTCGCCAGCGGCAATACGCCCTGCATCGGGACTTTCTTGGCCTGTGAGCATCTTGAGGAAGGTGGACTTGCCCACACCATTTTTGCCTACAATACCGATACGGTCTCCTTTTTTGAATATATAATCAAAGTGATTGACGATAGGCAGCTCGCCATAGCGTTTGGTCATTCCCTCAACCTCTACGATTTTGCCGCCCAAGCGCTTGCTTTGTACTTCTAATTGTACCTGTGCATCTTTTTGCTGCTGCGAGGCTTTGTCTTGCAGCTGATGAAACTGCTCCACGCGGTATTTGGCCTTGGTGCCTCGGGCTTTGGGCTGTCGGCGCATCCATTCTAATTCTTTGCGAAGGAGATTTTTGGCCTTGCTAATTTCGGCTTGGGCGATTTGCTCTCTTTCGGCTTTTTTCTCCAAAAAGTAGGCATATTTGCCTTCATAATGATACAAATGACCGTATTGCAGTTCGATAATCTTGTTGCACACCGCATCTAAAAAATAGCGGTCGTGGCTTACCAAAAGTAGCGATTGCTGGGATTGAGACAAGAAATGCTCCAGCCATTCGATGCTTTCGAGGTCTAAGTGGTTGGTCGGCTCATCGAGCAGCAGCAAGTCGGGCGCTTCGATAAGCAGCTGCGCCAAAGCTACACGCTTTTTTTGCCCGCCAGAAAGCTGCGCAATAGGCTTTTGCAAGTCGTGAATGCCTAATTTTCCGAGAATCTGCTTTATCTGCACCTCCAAGTCCCAAGCTTGGTATTCTTCCATCGCGATCATCGCCTTTTCGAGAGCGCTGGAGTCTTCGGGCTGCTCAAGGGCTTGTTCGTATTGGCGAAGCGCTTGCAGAGCGGGTATTTCCAAAGAAAAGATAGCCTCTTCGATGGTCATTTGAGGGTCTAAGAGTGGTTGCTGCGGCAAGTAACCCACGCGTATTTGCTTGCGTACAGACACCAGCCCTTCGTCGGGAGGGAGCTGCCCGGCCATGATTTTCATCAGGGTACTTTTGCCGGAGCCGTTGTTGCCTACCAAGGCTACTTTTTCCCCTTTGCTGATGCCCAAGGCGAGATTTTTGAAAAGAGGACGGTCGCCAAAGGCTTTTCCGAGGGCTTCGGCAGAGAGCAAATTCATAAAAAGAGGAATTGAGAATTAAAGAGAAAGAAAATTTTGCAGGATTTGTGCACCTACTTGGCTGCTTTTTTCGGGGTGAAACTGCACCGCGTAGAAATTATTGCGATGAATAGCCGCGCTGTAAGGCTGTGCATAATGGCTTTGGGCAATGCTGTGCTCGCCAAGGGTAGCATAGTAGCTGTGTACATAATACACGTAGCTGTCTTCGGCAATGCCTTTGAAGAGCGGCGAGGAGAGCTGCTGTATGGTATTCCAACCGATGTGAGGCACTTTGAGGCTGGTACTTTCAAAACGCTTCACTTCCAAGTCGAAAATACCCAAACAAGGCGTATTGTTTTCTTCGGAATGGCGGCACATCAGCTGCAAGCCGAGGCATATCCCCAAAGTAGGCTGCCGCAATTGGCGCAGGGTATGGTCTAAGCCTTTGGCTTGAAGATAGCGCATGGCAGAGCTGGCCTCGCCTACGCCCGGAAAGATTACCTTGTCGGCGGCAGCAAGTACTTCTGCATCATCAGAGAGCACAGGCTCTACCCCCAGCCTGCGCAAGGCATATATTACCGACTGTATATTGCCGGCATTGTACTGAACAATGGCAAGTGTCATGAATGGAAAAATTACTGAAAACGTTGGCAAGTTAGCAACAAAAAGAGGAAGAAAAAAGCATTTTTCTTCCTCTAAGCTCCCGCTTACCTATTCCTACGAAAGCCCTGAAAAGAGAAGTCTATGTTGTCGGGGCGGCCTTCGATGCGCACGGTGGCCAATTGGCGGCTTTGGCGGTCTTCGGAGGAGATGATGGCTTCTTCCTCGCCTTGGCTTTGGCGCTGTTGCTGCTCACGCTGGCGGCGCTCGCGGCGCTTGCGAGAGAGGTGGTTCCAGAGGGCATCTTTAATCACAAAGGCGGGCACTTCTACCAAATAGCTCATTTGCAGGTCATTGTCGAAGTTTTGCTTGCCCGAAATCATCATATAACCTAAGCTGGAGCTAATTTCCATACGAGGAATAGAGATTTCGCCATTTTTTACATCCATCACATTGTTCATTTCGCCAAAACGCACATTTTCGAGGTCTTTGCCTGCCATAAAGCGGTCCATCATCTTGAAAGGGGCAAAATTGCTAAGGCGACCCTCGCGGATGGTGGCCTCGATATGGGCTTCGGTATCGCGGAGGTTCACTACTAAATCAGGATGCAGCAATACCTTCGACTGGATGGTGCCGCTCAGTTTGCCGTGGAGGTTCTCGTTGATGAGGTAATCTTGGCCGAAGTTGTCCATTTTATAAAACATCTTGTCCATATCCATATCTTGTACCTGAATGGTGCTCGAAAAATAGATTTTCTTGGGGTCTGTGGCATTCAGATAGCCTTTCAGGTTGAGCTTTCCTCCGGCAGTATAGGTGTCGAAGCGGTCTATATACACCTTGTGCGAAGGCTCCATGCGTAGTGCAGCTTTGAGCTGTTTGAGGTGGTACTTGCCGTAGTGTAACTCGCCGATGTCGGTCTGAAAATCGAGGTTCGGAAAGGGGAGCTCAAAGATATTAAAGGCTTGGGCATGCTCTTCGGTACTTTTGAGGGTGTCGTGCTTTTTCTCCAGCTCCGATTGCGAGAGCAGCTCATTGAAGTTGAGTTGACTGGCTTGCAGATACAAGCTTTTCTTTCCTTTGAAATTGGCTTCCATCAGCTTGGCTACATTCTCCACATCCGCTTGGATACGGAAGTCTGTTGCTCCCATTTGGCCTTTGAAGTCGCGGAGCTGCAAGCGCCCTTCTTCGATGCTTATATCGGCTTGCAGCTTGCGCAGGCCATAATTGTGTGCCTTGAGTTGCCCATCAAGTTGGCGCAGCTGGAGGCGCATGTTGTTTTTCCAGTCGCCTTGGAGCAAGCTTTTCGCAGGCATTTGCAGGCTCATATCCAAGAGCAATTGGCTGAGGGTTTCGTGCTGGTACTCGGCGGGCATATAGTTTTTGCTTTTATACACAAAGAGGTCGTCGAAGTGCAGCTTTTCGGACTTTAGCAACAGCTTCAGGGCTACGTCTTGTTTGCTTCGGGCAGAGTCTTGCAAGGCGCGGTAGTTGTCTAAGTATCCGGCAAGGCGGAAGTCGCTGTTGTCCACTTGCCCCTCAAATTGTTTGATATTGATTTTATCTTCCTCAAAGAGCAGGTCTATGTGCCAATCGTGGAAGTGATGGGGATAATGTTTGAGTTTTACAAAAAACTCCTTCACCGAAAACTCGCCTTTGGGCAAACCTTCCTTCTTTTTCAGTTCTGTTGTAGTCGTATTGAAGGCAAGGTGATAGCGCAAATCGCTGATTTCTTCTTCTTGCTGGGCGGCCAAGGCTTTGTCGAAACTGAGCAGTTCTTTGAGCAATATTTTTTTAGAACTCCCCTTGAGTTCGGCAGCAAAGGGCGCTTCTTCGCCGTGCAAGAAGGCCGCCAGATTAACCACCTCGCCATCTACACGGAAGTCGGACTGCCCCAAATTGGCCAAGAAATTCTTAAATATTAACTTGCCACTCGCAATCTCCATACGCCCATCGAAGCGCACCGGATAAGGCAGTTCTGGCAATTGGAGACGTACTTTTTCAAAAACGAGGCGGCTATCGCTGCCATCTTTGAGCTTGCCGAGGGCGGTGGGCGTATCGTAGTAGTCCATCAGTTCGTCAAGGGTCATATCTATCGTGAGCCAGCCGCTCAGCCCTTTGAGGGCCTCTATCTCGAAGAAGTTTTGGAGGGTCGCCAAGTTGAGGCGTGAATGAAAATCAATGGATACCAAAGGATTTTCAAAGTTTTTGACATGGAAACTGCCCTTGAAAACACTCTCTTCGGGGTTGCCGCTGAGGCTCTTGATGAGCAGCTCAGAGGTACGCAAATGGCGCTCCTCACCGTTGGTAAAAAAGCCTGTAAAATTGAGATCACGAATACTGTTTTTACGATTCGGATTGATAAAATCGGCATCTTTACAGCCAAACTCCAAGTCTATACGCGGCATTGCATCTATAGAAGCGCCTTGTATTTTTCCTTTGAAATACACATCGCCGCTATTTTGGTAGCTTTTGAGTTTTTCATATACGCCTTCCGGGGCAAAGGCGGTGAGGAGACGGAAATCGGGCTTTCGTCCGAGAATTTCCAAATCCAAGAAAGCATTGCGGGCAAAGTCCACCGTGCCTTGCAGCTCAAACTGTGCGTCTTTTATCTCGAAGCGGCTGGGGCGAATGCGCAGCAGGCTGTTGGCAAATTGGTACTCAAGGTCGGTTTCCCAATGCAATTCTTTATTTTTGAACCATACCGAATCTTGTATGCGCAGCTCTACCAGCTCAAAGTGGGTGTCAAGTTTATTGAGCAGCAGCTCCTCATTGAATTTGAAACTGGATTCGGCCTTCTTGAAGTGCAGGTGCAGGTATTGCTTGCTCTGATGGTCGGTTTTGGTTACTTGCAGGTTGTCTAATACCAGCTGCTTGAGTTTTAAGCTGAATTTGCTGTCTTCAGAGGCATTCTCTTCGGCCTTCTCTTTCAGACTTTTGGCCAAGAGCAGGTTGATACTGCCATCTTCATATTTTTCAATGTTGATTTCCCCTTGCTTAATTTTTATTTTCTTCACCTTGTAGCTTCCCGCCACAATATCGGTATAGTTGAAACCCAAATATACGTCGTTGAAGCGGTAAATAGGTTGGAGGGTGTCGGTCTCCGAGGCATATAAGGCCAAATCTTGGAGGTCTATGGAGATATAGGGAAAATTAGTGAATACATCTACGCTTACGCCTCCCAAACGGGTATAGCCCTGCATCATCTCGTTCAGCTCTCGCAAAGCATAGCGTGCCAATACGTCTTGGTTTTTGTATAAGTAGGCCGCCAGACTCGCAATGGATACTATCAAAATAGATAGCAAAGCTATCATAAAAACAAAAAATTTTTTCCACATAAGCTCTTTTATGTTTTGGCTATGATGATAAAAAACCCGAGAAATAAGAGATTATTGGGTGCTTGGCACTCGAAGAAACCGAATACTTAAAATAAATGTAAGTTTTGATGATGTGTGAACAAGAAAACGAGGAGATTCATTCATTTTGTGAGTCAATTTTTCTGAAACATTGATTAATGATTAAGAAATGATAAAATTTCTTGAAAATACACCATAGAATTGCATTTTTGTAAAGGAGCGTGTATATTCAAACATTCAAAACAGACTTGCTTATTGCTCAAAGATACTTCATGCACCAACCCATTGTTTTTTTGTGCTTTTTTTTGCTGATAGCTTCTCCAAGGCTCTTTGCACAAAACTTAGTGCCCGATGGGAGCTTTGAGGAAGCCTACGATTGCCCAAGCAGCTACGGCGGTGTAAAAATGGGTATTTTGAAGCGCTGGAAAGCCAGCCCGCCGGAGTCCACGCCCGACTATTTCAATGCCTGCGCCAAGGATTTTGGCACACCCCAAAACCTCTGCGGCAAGAGAAGTGCCTACCAAGGCAAAGGCTATATAGGCATCATTGCCCGCATCGGTGAGCCGGAAGTAAAGAACAGCCAAATAGAACTCTACTACCGCGAACATATCCAAGCCAAGCTGCTGGAGCCGCTACGTGCCGGACATCGCTACGTAGTAGAAATGCAGGTGGCGCTCTCCGAATACTCCAACTATGCGGTGAGTGGTTTGGGCATCTTGCTCTCGAAGCAGGCGCTGACGATTGGCGAAACCGATGAGTTTGACCCACAAGTAAAGAGTGGCTATTTGGACAAGACCCAATGGGTACGTATTGCAGATACCATTACGGCGCGTGGTGGAGAGGAATACATTACGGTTGGCGATTTTAGTAGCTTTGCCAACAAAAGCATCCGAAAGATTACTGACAAAACGAAATTCCAAAAGAAATTTCCCTACAACCGCGCCTATTACTTCATAGATGCTGTATCGGTACAGTGGCTCGATGCTCCGCCCCTACTTGGCAGCATGCGCAGCTCCAAAAGCGGTACTACAATGGTGTATCAGAGCAAAGACTTTGGAGAAATTACCGTGGGCAAGCCCATTGTGCTACAAAATATTTTCTTTGAATCGGGTAAGGCAGCCTTGTTGGAAAACTCCAAGGAAGAACTTCATAAATTGCTCGATTTCCTGAATACACACCGCCAAGTGCGTATCCGTGTGGTAGGCCATACCGACCATATCGGCAAAGACGAAGACAACCTTGCCCTCTCTGAGGCACGTGCCAAAAGCGTAGCCGAATACCTTATGAGGCAGGGCGTGGAGGCAGGCCGTATTCGCTTCGAGGGAGTAGGCAGCCAAAGCCCCATCGCCAGTAATGAGGAGGAAGCAGGCCGTCGCCAGAACCGCCGCGTAGAGTTTTGGATAGAAGAATAATATCTTGATGATTTTTGTTAATATTGCGCCTTCAAAACAAACCTATCCTTTTTCATCATTGATTTTTTGTGTTTTATGCACCTTCCCTCTGCTTCTCCTTCTAAGTATCTTTTGCTCCTTCCCTTTGCTTTGCTCTACTTGTTGTATCTGAGTGGGCACTTTATGGGTATTATGGAGATAGATGCTGCCCAATATGCGGCCATCTCCAAAGAAATGTACGAGGGCGGCTGGTGGCTCCAAACCTACCAACACGGCCAAGATTACTTAGACAAACCGCCGTTGCTCTTTTGGACCTCCATCGTGGCCTTCAAAATCTTTGGTGTCAATGATTTTGCTTACCGCTTCTTTCCGGTACTCATCTCTTTGCTGGGGGCTTACTCTACCTATCGTTTGGCGCGCTTGTATTATGAAGAGCGCGTGGCCTATTGGGCAGCCCTGATGTTGGCTTCTTGTCAGGCGGTAATCCTGATGAACCACGATGTACGCACCGACAATATGCTTACCAGCTTTGTAGCCTTTTCGCTTTGGCAACTGGCGGCTTACCTGAAAGGCCAACAATGGAAACATTTAATCGGCGGCTTCGCAGGCATCGGCTTGGCGATGTTGGCCAAAGGGCCTATCGGCTTGATTATTCCGGTGCTCTGCTTCGGCCCAGAGCTGCTCTATCGCAGGGCTTGGGGCAAAATATTCGATTGGCGCTATTTGGTGGGTTTGGTAGTTACGGCCTTGGTACTTTTGCCTATGTGTATTGGCTTGTATGAGCAGTTTGACATGCACCCCGAGAAAATTGTAAATGGGCAGCAGCAAGTATCAGGACTCAAGTTTTTCTTCTGGACACAAAGCTTTGGGCGCATTACGGGCGAAAACGTATGGGCCAACAATCCAGACCCTTTCTTTTTGGTGCATACTACTTTGTGGAGCTTTTTGCCTTGGTCGTTTTTCTTGGTAATTGCCTACATCGCCGAAACCAAAGTGCTAATACAGGCGCTGCGCCGCAAAGAGACTTTTCCTGAGCTATTTATATGGGCAGGCTATACACTTACTTTTATTGCGCTTTCGCAGTCCAAATACCAGCTCAATCACTACATCTATCCTATTTATTCGCTGGGAGCTATCCTTACGGCGAAGTGGATAGTGCGCTTGGCCGATTGGTCGCCGGCTTGGCAGCGCTTTGCCAACTTCTGGCTTATCTTCCAAACTGCCCTGCTGATAGCCTTGGCAGGCTTGCTTACTTGGGCCTTTCCCAATGCCCATTGGGCAGTACTCTCGGCTTTGGTATTGGGCTTTGGACTTTGCTTTTATTTGTTTTTCACCCTCAAAGACTTGCCCGCCAGATGGGTGTATGTAGCTTTGGCCGGAGGCATCACTATCAATATCCTAATGAATTTGCACTTCTATCCCTCGCTGCTACGCTACCAGGTAGAATCGGAGCTGGTGCAACATCTCAAGAAAAACCCTGCCAAGTATGGCAATGCCCCTTTTGGCTTTTTGGGAGAAGGGCTTACCCACAATGCCCTCAACTTTTATAGCGATGCCTCGGTGCCCTATATCCCTGACTGGTCTGCTTTGCCATCGGGCAGGCATTGGATACTCTGCAATGAGGCCAACAGAGAAGCCCTTGCGGGTACCGGTATTCGGATACTGCAAGAAGAGCCCTGGCAAGACTACCCTATCACGGAGCTAAGCCCCGAATTCCTCAACCCACAAAGCCGCAGCAATGTACTGCGCAAGGTGTATTTGGTGGAGGTGGAGAAGGAGTGAGGGGGGGAGAGTTTGGCAGTAAAAAATTCTTTTTTTCTTAATATCTTTTTGCTTTTATGTGTCAAAAAGATATATCATCTTTGTCGAAAACATATAAAATTTCTTATGAAACATATTTTCATTTTCTACATCTTTCTGTTCTTCTATACTTCACAAGTATTTGGACAAAAACTTCTTTCTAATACCATCAATAAAGATGAGGAGCAAATCATAAAAAAGAGTTTTTCTTTTTTCTACAACTCTGATGTTCTCCCAAAATTTGTCCAAAATCACTTGGATGAAGTTGCCTCAATATTCTTAAATAATAGGAATAAAAATATGGTAATTTACCTCAAGTGTGATAGCAATGAACCTGAAAATTTAGAAGGGGTTTCTTCGCTTATTACACGCAGAGAGCGCGCTGTGAGACAATATCTTATCGAGAAAGGAGTGGAGGAAGGCAGAGTAAAACTGGCGAAAGACTCTAAGTTTAACTCTCGTGCAGAAATAAAGAAAACAGGCACATGTAGATGTGTTACATTATTATATGACATTTTATAAAAATTTAAACACTTGATATTATGAAGTCTTTACTCTACATTTTATTTACTTTCCTATTCTTGCACTCGACCTTTTCACAGAAGATAGAAAGAATGACTCCTATCGGAGATAAAGAAGTGAAAGCTACTTTAAAATATGTTGAAAAATCTGATGATGATGATATTTTTTTGTATCTTCTTAAACAAGAGATGGTAACTACTGGCGGTGCCACAGAAAACTACCTGACAAAAATATCTATAGACAAACAATTTAATTTGAAAGAAGAGTTCGTAAATAGCTGGAAAACTACAAAATATCAGGAGGCTGGAGAGAAGGTAGTCAAAATGTATAAACCCTCCTTAGAAACCAATCTTATCGTTCAATCAGGTATTACCTATAATTATGAGGTAAAAGTAGTCTTCGACCCTCTGGCAGTAGGCTATGATATTGAATCTAAAAAACAAGATGCACTATCCCTCGCTCAGAGCGAAATTAGTTATGGCAATGTACAATCTCTGAATTGGCAAGGCAGTACCAAGGATGTGTTTGTAGGCGAAAAAATTTTTATCCACAATCAGAATAAAACTTTTTCTCGTATCATTGGCCTTATTCACAAAGGTAAGGGAAGTGGTAAAAATACACAGTACAAAGATATTTATGTAGTAACTTACAACGCAAATGGTTCTATCAAGCATAGTTTTCCCGTAAAGTTGGAATACCCTCGCCGCGCTGGGTTTGAGAGGGCATTTACCAAAGGTGCTGATGATACAGGCTATCTTGGAGCGCATGATGGCTTTTTTTATATTTTAGGACGTGTATCAGGATTAGGTAAAAGCAATGACCCTGACGAAAGCAACTATCACGCTATTTTAGCTGATGAAGAAGGGAAAGAAGTATTCAGCTATAATTTTCAATTTAGTGCAGAGGGGAAGCCCGGTAATTTGGGGCTTATTGATGCAAAGAAGTTTGGTGAAGAAGTAGTTGTTCTTGGAAAAACCATTTCTTCTAAGCCAAGTTTGTTATTTCTAAAGTTCAACAAATCAGGTCTTGCCATCAAAAAAGAGTTTTCCTTTAAGGACTTCGAAAAAATCCATAAAGGTGATGCTCAGCATATATTAAAACCAAGATTTGGGCATACTTTTCACGTAAATGACATATTGACACTTCCTAATGGAGATTATGCGGTGGTTGTTCAAAATCTTGTTATTGATAGCAAGATGGTGCCCAATACCCAACCCGGAGGAAGCCCTGTACCGCAATCTGTTACAACCTACGATTATTCAAATCTATCAGTTTTATATTTTACGCAAGAAGGCGATCTAAAGTCTTATACAAGCCTTCCTTCGCCAAATAATACCATGCCATCAAAAGTAGATATCATTAATAAAGATAATGATAAGATCAACTTTCTGGTACAGTATCCATTGCGCGAATCTAATGAGCAAGATATATTTAATTTTAAGAAATATACAAGTCCAAGTGCTTTGATAACATCTAAAAACCGTACTCTGTATTCGCCTTCTGTTGTATCTTTTAATATCAATAATGGGCAGTTTACGGAAGTGCTTGCTCTGAAAAATGAATATATGCTATTCAATGAAGTCCCTTATCTGTTTTCTGACTCAAATGGTTTTTGCTATATATTTGGCTTTGAAAGTAATCAGGGGCAAAATGTTTTTATGATGAAGGCGGTAAAGCTTTAATGTTTTAAGTTATTACATTTCCTCAAAAATATCAAAGCCTCCAAAATTATATTGGAGGCTTTGATGCTTTTAGGCTTACCGCCAAAACCCAACGCTCATCGTCCTTAACTCCTCCCATCATGAAAAATCATCTATTAAGAATACTCATAAGCATACTCTTGGGCTTGCCTTTGTCTGCCTTCGGCCAGAGGGTATTTGATATCAAAGCCGACCTGATACAATTAGACCGCAGCGGCTTTCAGCTCTATAAAAAAGCTGCTAATGGCGATTACTATCGTATTGACCTTGGATTAAGACAACTCTTTGATTTTGAGCACCAAATTTATTTTACATCACACGTATAGCTGCCGAAGAAGTAAGCAAAACTGCTTTTCCGGTGAGTAATTTGCGAGATATTTCCCCGAAAGAGTTAGCTTCCGGACAAAATGCAGTTTATTACCAAGCCGAAAAAGAGTATATACAGGTGCTAAGCTACTTCAACCAAGCTTTTTTTGTGGAGCAAGAGTATTACATCACATCTGAAAGCGAAAAACCTTATTACAGACAAAATACTCACTATTATAACTGACTTTACGCAAAGCTACAAATAAATATAATACCCTTGTATCATGTACTGTACCCTATCACTTTACACAGATTACTTACTAAGCGTACCGAAATACGCCATGACTATGGGCATGTCAGCGGCCTTATGCGAGCAGATAAATCATGATAAAGTAAATCGTTTTTTATAAGAGTCTTACTTTGATTCTCGGACAATATGGAAGACCGTCAAGCCTCTTATCAG
>DAIQNQ010000002.1:0-467 GCA_036788275.1 Thermonemataceae bacterium | reverse complement strand
GAATGCGATGATATGCTGGCATTATGACCATAGCCAAGGCCGCTCGGTCAAGGGTATCAACTTTGTGAGTCTTGTGTATGCGCAGGGAGAAAGCTTTTGCGTACCCTTGTCGGTAACCCTCATAGTGTCTTAGGGAATAGGAAGTCGAGAGGAAGAACGATGCCTAGCTCTCTGGGATTTAACTCCTGCTGATTACCAGAAATCTATGATCTACAGCGACTTTTATGCTGCCTACAAAAAGGTGCTCTCCGAGGCATCGACTGACTTCGAGTGTATGGGTCAAGACAGCGGACTCACTAATCATGTGGAGCGGTGGAACTGCACCCTCAGACAAAGGGTGGGGAGATTCGTACATAAGACGCTATCTTTCTCTAAATGCGAATATATGCACGAATTAATGCTGAAAATGTTCCTTAATAACTGACTTTACGCAAAGCTACTAATAAATATAATACCTTTGTATTATG
>DAIQNQ010000001.1:64452-98154 GCA_036788275.1 Thermonemataceae bacterium | reverse complement strand
ATTTTTCATTGCGAATGATGTGTTCGTAGTAATTGCGTTGCCATAATTTTCCCTGAAATGGGGGCCAACCGGAATTTTTTACGCTACGAATGTACGCCACGGTAGAAATGGATTTGAAGGCGGCGATTATCTCGCCAACGGTCGGGGCAATCGTTGGGTCAACCGTTGGGGCAATCCCTTGTGGTTGCCCGTTCTCTTCCTTCTCTTCTTTTTCCTCATCGGTATTTTGGGCAACTTGGGCTTGGGCGACCACGAGGGTCGCCCCTACGGGGGGGACGATTTCCAAAATGCCATGAAAATGGTTGGGCATCACCACGTATTCATGCAATTCGATGTTGGGAAAACGGGCTTTTAAATTCAACCATTCGGCTTCTACCATTTTGCCTGCATCGTTCAATATCATTTCAGGGCTGTTGGAAGGGGCTATTCCTGCGCACACCTGTCCCAACAAACAGACCCGATTTTGTATGCAGATGGTGATAAAATACAAGCCTGCCTGCGAATAATCGTATCCTTTCAGGCGTATGGACTTTCGCTGGGGCAGCTCCTTCTGCTTGCCCGTTTGGGAGGTATATTTTGTCATAACATTGTTTTTATCGTAATTCTATACCAAGATTAAAGTGATTTTCAGGATTTTCCTGATTGATTTTTCCCAATTTTTAATGATTTAATTATTTTCTTTAAGCAAGACTACTTTTGTTGGAGCATACAGGTTTGTGTTATCAAAATATACAAAAAAAAGAGGAAGTATTACACTTCCTCTTCTGTATGTTTGTAGGCCGGGCGGGGGGTCAGGTTGAGCAAGGCAAACATCTCCTTGTCGGCCACATAGTCGGGATTGGCCGTAGTAAGCAGCTTGTCGCCGGCAAAAATAGAATTGGCACCTGCCATAAAGCAAAGGGCTTGTTCCTCTACCGACATACGCACGCGTCCTGCCGAGAGGCGCACCATCGCTTGTGGCATCAGGATACGTGCCGTGGCAATCATACGTACCATTTCCCATACTGATACTTTTTCTTGGTGTTCCAAGGGCGTACCCGCTACGGGCACGAGGGCATTGATGGGCACAGACTCCGGCTGCGTGGGCAAGGTGGCCAAGGTGTGGAGCATGCCGATACGGTCTTCGGTTTTTTCGCCCATACCAATAATACCGCCGGAGCATACCGAGATATTGGCTTTGTTTACATTGTTGATGGTATCCAAGCGCTCTTGGTAGCTGCGTGTAGAGATGATGTCGTCGTAAAACTCCTCGCTGGTATCCAAGTTGTGGTTATAGGCATAGAGGCCTGCCTCCTTGAGCTTGTGTGCTTGCTCTTCGGTAAGCATCCCCAGCGTACAGCATACCTCCAAGCCCATTTGGTTTACGCCCTTTACCATGGCCAGCACCTTGTCGAAATCCTTGTTGTCGCGCACTTCGCGCCAAGCCGCTCCCATACAAAAGCGCGTACTTCCGGCCTCCTTGGCTTCGAGGGCGCTTTGGAGCACCTCTTCTACCTTCATGAGTTTGTGTACTTCTACCTCGGTATGGTAGCGTGCAGCTTGTGGGCAGTAGGCACAGTCTTCGGGGCAGCCGCCTGTTTTGATAGAGAGCAAGGTACATACCTGTACCTCATTGGGCTGGTGAAACTGCCTGTGAACGGTAGCAGCACGGTAGATAAGCTCCATTACGGGGCTGTGGTATATTTCGCTGATTTCTTCGCGAGTCCAATCGTTGCGAATAAGCATAAAGAATGAGTTTTTTGAGTTTTGATGCGATGCCCCAAGCTTATAGGGGCTTTCGCAAAAGTATTGCATTCCTGAGAGTTTTCCAAATTCCTTTTCAGGGCTCTTCTCGGAGCAGAATATTTGTATATTTGTTTTTCAGAAACCCATAGCACCCTATGTCAATGATTTTTCAAAGATTTTTTCTGACGGCCAGCCTTTACTTGTTCTTTGTCTTTGTCTTGCAAGCACAATCGCCCCGCAAAGCCCTCAAAGAAGCCGATGCACACTTCAAATACAAAGATTACCACAATGCCGTGCCCCTCTACCAAGAGGTACTGCGCCTGCGCCCTGAGCATCCCAAGCGCTTGCAGTTGCTCTATCGGTTGGGCTATAGCCACCTCTACGCGGCACACAAAAACGAAGCACTTGCGCCTCTTTTAGAAGTGTATGCCACTGCCCCCGCTTTCAGCAAAGATTTGCGCTATCTGCTGGCACAAGCCTATCATTACGACAATCAGTTCGACTCTGCCTTGGTCTTTTATCAAAAAGCCTTGGCCACCTTGCCCAAGCAAAGCAAGCAGATTCAGAAAAAAATGCAGGAGTGCCAATTTGGAAAAGAGTACCTTGCCCAACCTGTGCCTGCACGTATCCAAAATATAGGCAGTGCGATTAATTCGCCTTTTCCCGATTATGTACCGCTGATTTCTGCCGACGAATCGGTGCTCATCTTTACCTCGCGCCGCAAGGGCACTACCGGAGGCCAAAAAGACCCTCAAGACGGACTGTTTTTTGAAGATATTTATATGAGTCTTCGAGAAGAGGGCGAATGGACTACCCCGCGCCCCTTGCCCAAGCCTATTAACAGCCCCAGCCACGATGCCTGTATTGCGCTCTCGCCCGACGGGCAGCAGCTCTTTGTATATAAGCCCGGCAAAGCCGGAATGGGCGACATCTATGTATCGCAAAGAAAAGAAAATAATACTTGGACAGAGCCGCTCAGTCTCGGCGACCGCATCAACACCAAGCACCGTGAGCCTTCGGCCTCTATCAGTGCCGACGGGCAAACCCTTTATTTTTCCAGCGACCGCCCCGGTGGCTTGGGCGGCTTAGACATCTACAAAAGTCAGCGCCTTGCCGATGGTACTTGGGGCGTGCCCGAAAACCTTGGGCCGAGCATCAATACCGAATACGATGAAGACAGCCCCTTTGTACAAGGCACGCAGCGGCTCTACTTCAGCTCTCAAGGCCACAGCAGCATGGGCGGCTTTGATATTTTTGTGAGCGAAACGGATGCCCAAGGCCAATGGACTGCGCCCCGCAATTTGGGCTACCCGATTAATACCACCGATGATGACATCTACTGGGTGGTATCTGCCGATGGGCGCAGAGGCTACTATGCCTCCAGCAAGAAGGGTGGCTTGGGGGAGAAAGATATTTATGTAATTCAAATACTTGACAACCTGAAAGAAGGTACAGAATAGCACCTTTGCAAAAGACTTGTGGAAGCTGTTGGAAATCTCTCAAAAACTCTATAATTTTAAGTTTACTCAAATTTTCGATAAGCGATGAAACTCCTCTACTACTGTTTTCTGATAAGCTTGCTGCCTACTTGGCTACAAGCCCAAGAGCAACTTTCTGCTAAATTGCCTGATGGCACTTATCCAGTCATTGTAAAAGTAAACCTCTTAGACAAGAAGAAAAATTTCTTGGAAGGCGACATCTGGATACAGCCTACCGATGGCTCAGAAGAAAAAATATTTCTTGAAAAAGTGGAAAAAGGAAAATTTATCAAATTGGTGAGCAACAAAGAAAATCGTGACTATACGATAAGCGGTACTATTGGCGAAATTGACCTCCAACCGCAGGTAGTTACCGTTCCCAAAAACACCAAGAAACAGCAAATATTTAGTAAAGACTTTGTGGTGGATATTGTAGAAGATGAAATTGGTGCGCCCAAGCCTGTTACTTTGCGTATCAAAATTTATGACGACAAGCGCAATTTGGTGGATGGAGAAGTGAAAATAGTGGACTTAGACGACCGTGAGTTCCAAGGCCTCCGCCGCATCGAGAAAGGAATTTATGAAGCAGAATTTCTGAATACCAAAGCCCAAGAATACAATATCTCTGTATCAGAAAATAACTTCCTCTACGAAAATGTAATGAGCTACATTCCTGCTGCTGCCAAAAACCCTCAAGTGTTTGAGGAAGAATTTTTTGTGAAAGTAACCAGCAAACCTGTAGTAGCCCAAACCCAGACCAAGAAAAAAGAAGAACCCAAAAAAGAGCAAGTAGCGGCTGCGCAGCTTGGTGGCAAAGATGCCCTGCCGCTGCCCTCGCCGGGCAAGCGTGTGGTATTGCGCAATGTGTATTTTGGGGCGGGCAGCGCTGTGTTACAGCCTTCCTCTTATTATTCTTTAGACCAGCTCCATGCCCTGCTTGTGAAAAACCCATCGCTCAAGATAGAAATCGCCGGACATACTGACAATATCGGCAATCCTACGACCAACCAAGTGCTTTCGCAGCGCCGTGCCGAGGCCGTAGTATTGTATTTGCTCAAAAAAGGCATTCCCAGAGAGCGCCTCATAGCCGTAGGCTATGGCGACGAAAAGCCCATCGCTACCAATGATGACGAAAAAGAAGGACGTGAGCTGAATCGTCGTATTGATTTTGCGATTTTGGAAGACTAAAAGCAGGAGAATTTTGGCAGCAAGCATCATAGCCATAAGTGCATGAAACTAAATCTTTTCAAAAAGAAGCAGTATCGTATTGGTATATGCCTGAGTGGGGGCGGCGCTCGTGGCATCGCCCATATTGGCGTACTCAAGGCCTTGGAAGAGCACGAAATATATCCCGATTGGGTGTCGGGAGCGAGTATGGGCGCAATTGTGGGGGCAATGTATGCGGCAGGCAAAAGTGCCGACGAAACCCTCGATATTATCAATCAAACCAAGCTTTACAAACTTTTTAGCTTGGGGATTCCGGTGAGTGGCCTCAGCGAGCTGCAGTTTCTGCGCAAGCAAATGCAAAAACACTTGCCCGACAACAGCTTTGAGAGCTTAGAAAGGAAGCTTTTTGTGGCCATCTCCAACCTCAATACGGGACAGTCCGAAATAGTGGACAAGGGCGAGCTGCACAGCGTGGTAGAGGCCTCGGCTTCTATTCCACTCATCTTTAAACCTGTAAAAATAGGCAATTATACCTACGTGGACGGCGGCTTGCTCAACAACCTGCCCGTAGAACCGTTGTTAGGCTCTTGCGACTTGGTGATTGGGGTAAATGTAAATCCCAATGTGATGAACGACATGCAATGGTGGAATTTGGTGGAAGTAGGCGAACGCTGCTTCGACCTCGTAATGTGGCGCAATGCCCTCCAGAGCCTCCAAAAATGCCATGTGGTAATAGAGCCGCCCGATACCTTGCGCCATACACTTTTTGACTTTGGAAGTGCCCAAAAAATTTTTCAGTATGGCTATGAAGAGGCGATGAAGCAAGTCCCAAAAATTTTAGAGAAAATTCGCTAAGATGTTTTGTTTATTCAAATAAAATCATAATCTTGTTTCGCTGATTGCACAATTTGCAGTTGGAATATTATGTGTTCCGGCTTTTATTTAATATCACCTAAACAAAATCCAATTATGAATTTTATACCCAGCATGCTTCTCAAGCAGCTATATACCCGAGGCAGCTTGCAGAACCAAGACCAAGGCGTAAGTTTCTCTATCAAAAATCGCCTGAGCGATGCCAAACTCACCTCCCTGAAGGGAATCAGCATCGGCGACCACCAAGTAGCTGCTAAAGATATCATCTTAGACTTGGGCAATAACCAGCTCGTTGCCGGCGACCAAGTGAGTGAGGCCAATCCGGTGGACTTTCCCCTGAGGCGTACCATCAATGTAATCGCCAAGTCCTTTCCCTTACTGCCCGAAGGCAAATATCCTATCAAAATTAATGTAAAAGCCAATCCCTTTGGAAGCTTGGAAATAAAAGTGGAAGATGCCATTGTGAAGGAAGACTTGTCTATCGTGAAGATTCCTCGCAATGACCTCGACGATTATGCTGAAGACGCTATCAAAACCCGCCACGCTTTCATCGAGAAAGTAACGGGCTTCAAACCTGACCATATCACGAAGTATTCCTTCGACCCGCATATCACTCAAGGCAACTGCGAGCATTTTGTGGGGGTAGCGCAAGTGCCGCTCGGTATTGCTGGCCCGCTTACAATCCACGGAGAGCATGCCCAAGGCGATTTCCTGATTCCCTTGGCTACTGCCGAAGGTACTCTGGTAGCCTCTTACAACCGAGGCATGAAAGTACTCAATATGAGTGGGGGCGTTATTTGTACCGTGATAGGCGATGCCATGCAGCGTGCACCGGTATTTGTATTTGAAAATGCCCGCGAGGCGCGTACCTTCAACCAATGGGTGCATGAAAACACCGCCAAAATTGCCGAAGAAGCCGAAGCTACCTCCAGCGTAGCCAAGCTCCAATACATAGACAGCTACTTGGCCAATAAATTTGTGTATCTCCGTTTTAACTATTCTACGGGCGATGCCGCCGGACAAAACATGGTGGGGCGCGCTACCTTTGCGGCCAGCAGCTGGATGTTGGACAGCTACACGCCCGGTAAAATCAAGAATTTCTACTTAGAGTCGAATTTTGCGACCGACAAAAAGGCCTCGCAAATCAACGTGATGCGTACTCGTGGTAAGCGTGTAGTAGCCGAATGTACTATCAAAAGAGAGGTGCTTACGCAAATTATGCGTGTAGAACCCGAAAAACTTGCTGCACATTATGGCGTAGCCAATATCGGTTCGATACTGTCGGGTGCCAACAACAACGGCCTCCACTCGGCCAATGGCATCACGGCGATGTTTATTGCTACTGGACAAGACGTGGCCAACGTATCGGAATCGTCGGCGGGGATTCTCTTCTCGGAGCTTACACCCGAAGGCGATTTGTACATGAGTATCACCATTCCCTCGCTTATTATCGCTACTTTTGGCGGTGGCGTGGGCTTGGCTACCCAAAAAGAGTGCTTGGAGATGCTGGGCTGCGTGGGCCGTGGCAAGGTACACAAGCTGGCTGAGATTATCGCCGGAGTGGTACTTGCCGGAGAAATCTCCTTGGCTTCGGCGATTTCCTCTTCCGACTGGGTGTCGAGCCACGAGCAATATGGCCGCAACAGAAATATCTAAAAAAAGAGAATTGTATTATCCCTGTTTTCACGAGCCTTGGCGAATAAGTCGAGGCTCGTGTTTTTTGTGGGATCACCGCCGGACTAAAGTCCGCCTCTATTCATTTTCAAAAGTATTTTAAAGAACGCTTTTTTATGAAACCTAATAAACCGTGGGCTATGGAAGCAAAATAATATTTTTAGAATAGTTTTTCCCTTTTTCAGAATACAGACTGATGCACCAGCCTTCCCTAAATCTTTTCTAATCGTATATCAATTTCTCTTTCTACATATTTCCACTCTTCGGTCTCTCGTAAAGAGGCAACCAGCTCTTCAAAGAGGGCTGCGTGTTCCGGTGCGTATTCAAACCAAGTGAGGAAGTCGAAGGGCTGCCCGATGTCGCGGCAATGGTAAAGTTTGCGTGCAATGGCAGGGAGGTATTTCAGTCCGGTTGCTGTATGATGTGATTGGCTCTCAAATATTTTTCTTCTTTCGTCTTGGGCAAGCGTCCACCAAATTTCATTTTTCTTGATGGGGATGAGTGCTGCATAAGTAGCGTTTGGCCGCCCTAAGTCTGCCTGTACGGCTACTAATTTCGCTCTTTCGTCTTTTTCTGCATAGCGAATATTGCTCGTAAAGCCTTTCAATGTCCATTGTCCTTGACTGCTTGCGGTCAGGGAACTGGGGATTTTGCTCAGGTGAGAGCTTGCTTCGAGTGGGGTTCCTATCACGGTACTCATTTGGGTTATTTTCCACTGCCCCGATGTACCACCAATAAAATCGAAAAAATTATTTGTCATTGCCATTTTATCATTTTGTTGGTTCGTGTCTGAGAGGCATCTTTCTAACAATATTACACAAATACTTACCAATCTCCAAGCCTAAAGTCTTTATCTTTCAGTGGGTTTATTTTTTACCAAGAACGCCCAAATGCGTATTGCTAAAGCTGTCGTTGTATTTCAAAGTCAAAAAAATAGACTTTTCGGACACCCTCTTAGGGGTGGTTCTAAAGGTTTTTCTTTATAAAACCACTTTGTTCTGGGTATAAATTACAAAAGCCGAAACATATTTTGTCCCGACTTTTGTACAATACAATGAGGTCTGCTTAACCAATGATTCTTTTGTCTTTGGCTACAAATTTGGCAAAAGCCATCAATGCACCTGTTACCATGATATTTCGGAAAAAGTTTACCATTTCCAATTCTTTTTCTCTGTCTATGTTAGCAGTCATGTTCTCTGTTCCGAGTTCCTGCCCCATTGCTCTTGGTAAGTGCACTAAAACAGCCATTAATATCACATACAAAGCCATCAAGGTATAGGCTAATTTGTCATATTTGCCAATTACAGCACTTACAATAAAAAGCAAGATACAAAGCAAAGTAAAGTAATTCCAAAAATAAGGAAACGGAATGTAGTCAGGCACAAATGAAGCACCCACTTCCGGTTTGCCAAGGTGCAGGCCAACATACAATAAAAACGAAAGCGGAAAAATGTATTTTCCTACGTTCAAAATTTTATCCATTTTCGTAAAATTTAGTTTGTTGGAAATGGAACAAGTGGTCTTATTTCTACCGAACTATTTGGATATTTAAGAATAGGGCAGGTCTTGTTCCATTCTTGCACTTCGTCCAAGTTGTCGGACTTGCAGATGAGAAAGCCGGAAATCAAAACGCTGTCTCTTTCTTTATGAGGCCCAATAGCTACACCATCATTGCTAACGATTGTAGCGTCATAGCGCATGGGTGCGGTATGCACCAATTTGCCTTGCATAGCGATATGGCCAATCCACGATTGCCACTTGGGCATATCATCCGCCATATCTTGTGAGGTTGCTAAGTAGCCATTTTCGGCACTTGCATTGCGAAATAGTAATAAGTACTCTGTCATTGTTTTGAATTTTAAATTGTGAATGATGAAACAAAATTCTACAATTAAATTTCCGTAAACGATGACAAAAGTCGATGTTTTAGAGTTTGGCTTTTAGTCGGCTAAAAACGTCTTTGTTAATACCTAAATAAGAGGCGATGAGTTTGCTCGAAAGCCTCGTCATAAGCATTGGTCTGTATTCTATCAACCATTGTATTCTCTCTAATGCTGACAACGAAACGAATGTATTGATGCGGTAAACAGAGTTGGCATAAGATGCTTCAAGGATTTGTTTATATACTTTGTCAAATTGGGGAATGCTTTCCATCAGAGTGTGAAAAGATTGTCTGTCAATGGCAAACAGTTCACAAGGTTCTACTGCCCTGATGTTTTCTGTGGCAGGGTTACCACTTCCAAAGCTCAAAAGTTCTGAACACCAATTGTCTTCTATAACGATGTCCCGTGTAGTTTCATTGAAATCTTTGTCATAAACATACACTTGCAAACAACCTTTGGCAATGAAGTAAACATATTTACAGGTGTGGCCTTGTTGTAAAAGCTGCTCATTACGTTTAGTTTTTACATATTTAAAAGCAGAAAGCACCTTGTCTAAATTGTCAAGGTCGTTTCCGAGTCGGCTGGTTATATGATTACGTAAAACTTCTATCATTCATCATAAAGGTAAAAAAATCTGCCTAAAAGCATCGCCTGCAAAATGAAATTTATGGAAGGTAAAGCTTATCTGCCTGAAATCCTTTCTTAAAGTGTGATGTGTACCACAGAACAAGAGCGCAATGAGTGTTTGGTATTGCTATTGTTCAAAAACGTACCCGCGCTCCGGCACTCAGGCGCAAAGGGTACTGCGGCATCCCACGGGCAAACTCTGCCGCGGCAGCTGCCCCCGAAATATCTGCTTGCGGGGCAGCCCCCAGATTGACGTGGTAGTAGCGCTGGTCTAAGGCATTTTGCACATCTGCAAAAAGCGTAAGATAAGCCGGAAAAGTATAGCTGGCGCTGATATTGAGCAGGGCAAAGCCTGCAAGCTCTTGCCTACGTGAGGGGTTGTTTTCTTGTGTACTGAAGGTTTTCTGCACCCCGCTCCAGAGCAAGCGCGGCGAAAAGCTCCAAGCACCTATGCTCAAGTCCACACCGCTGCGCAGCATCCAAGGCGTATAAGCCGGAATCTCGGCCTCGCTGCTGCTGCCATCTTCTAAGTTTACGCGTCCATCCACATAGCTTAGCACTAAGTAGGCGTTTAGGCTGCCTCGTTTGCGCAGGGGCAGGTAGTAGTCGAGGCGCAAGCTGCCGCCATAGTTGCGTTGTGCCCCTTGATTGACGGTAATCTCAATAAAATCCACTGGCCAACCCTTGAAGGTATTGTTGTAGAGATTGAGCGTTTGGCTGTCGGACACAAACTGAAAAAGCCCCGATATGCGCGACAAAAAGGAAGTAAGCCCTACACTGAGCCTTTTGCTGAGCAATACCGTAGCCCCCAGCTCGATGGTGTTGATGAGCTGCGGCTTGAGGTTGGGATTGGGCAGGCGAAAAAAGAAGGAGCGATAAGTAGCACCATTGTCGGTAGAAAAGAAAGTGCCAAATTGGTCAAAGGCCGCCAAGGGCGAAGGTGCCAAAAAAGCCGAGCCATACAGCCCTTTGACGGTAAGCCGCTTGGTAGGCTCCCACACCAGACCAAGGCGAGGGTTAAAAGCCCCACCAAAGCGAGAGTTGTAGTCGTAGCGTGCGCCCACGGTGGCCGAGAGCTTCTCGAAGGCCTGCCATTGCATTTGGAGCAGCGCGCCCACATTGCTGTATTCTACCAAAGGAACATCCGCTTCGATGCCTTGGGGATTAAGTGGCGCAATACTGTTTACAATTACGGCCTTACCCGAAGGATTGCGGCTGAAAATAGGATATTGGAGGTCGTGGCCGCGGGGATAAGAGCGAAAATACTCGTAGGTAGCACCCGCCGTAAAGCTCAGGCGCTCCGGTATGGCCTCGTAGCTGAGGAGTTGCTCCCCTTTGAGCATCAGGCCATAAGAGTACAAGTAGGCAGGCTCAAAACCTGTATAAACATTGCGGAAATTCGACTTGGGGTCAAGTTCATACAAGCTGCCAATCAAAAAAGAAGTACTTTTGAGTTTTTCCCACGTTTTGTTGTAGCGGGCACTCAGCATGCTTACTTGGTGTCTGAAAAAAGCTCCTTCATTATACACACTATTATTAGGATTTACAGCTTGGGTAGAAGGATTACTTGCACTATTTCTAAAAAAAGAAAAATCGAAATTTCCCGTTTGGAGCTGCGCTGTGAGGGCATAGCTGGCAAGAGGGCTGATAGAGGCTTCGGGGAACACCACCGAGTTGTTGGGGCTGATAGGCCCAAAAATACTATTGAAAGTGCCCGTTTGTAGGCCTTCTTGCAGCCCTGCAAAGTCTTGTGGGTAAAAGCGCTGCAATTCGGGCTGCCTGTCGAAGTGGTATTGCCCCGATACCGAAAGGCGGGTTTTTTCGCCGAGGCGCGCGCCCGTGAAGAAGTTGAGTAGGTAGCTTTGGTACATACTGCCCTGCAAAGTGATGCTGGTACGCTCAAATTCATTGGCTTCCTTTGTAATGATATTGATAACTCCCGCAAAAGCATCAGCACCGTACAAGGCTGAGGCCGGGCCATATACAATCTCCACCTGCTTGGCCATGTGTATGGGGAAGTTCTGCATTACGGGGATTACATCGTTGGTAGGCGAGGAGATGCGTACCCCGTCCATCAGAATCACAAATTTGTCCATCCCCCTGATGCCCCTGATACTCACGTCGTGCATCCATCGTGGATCTACGCCAAAGTCAATTTTAATATCGGGTTGGTCTTGGAGCAAGTCTAGCAGCGATTGGTAGTTGCGTCGAAGAATTTGCTCTTCGGTAACAATTACAATCGTGGCCGGTGCACGCGAGCTTTTCTGGCTGCGGGTACGGTCGGTGGTTTGTACTTCTACTTGGAGGAAATCTTCGATAGAGCTTTTTTCTTTGACGAGGAGTTCTTCGAGGGGCGCTACTTGGTAGCTTTTGGGGGTTTCTTGCGCCCAAAGCGTGCTGAAAGCAAAAGAAAGTGCTAACAATACCGAAAAGCATAGGTTCTTGGGTTGCATCTATTATTTTGTTTTTGTTTACAATAGCTTCATCAAAAAATCACTTTACAATTTAACCAAAAAGCTAATAATATTGTATCTTTAAAAAGTAAAAATATAGTTAAGTTTTAGTCTGACGATTGTTGTTAAATTTAACATTGAAACTATGTACTCTTGGATATTTAGATGGAGCGGCATTTGGCTTGCTTTTGTGTTATTTTTTACACAAACAAGCTTTTATAGTACTGATACTCCTGATACATATTTTTTGGAAGACAGCCTTCGTGTACAAGCACTTTTGCAAAAAGCTGAACAATACTTTCAGAACAAAGCCTATACCCAATCGCTCAAAGAGGCAGAAGAGGCTCTGAAGCTTTCGGAGCGTATCTTCTACAGAAGAGGTAAGGGGCACAGTCTGCTTGTGATAAGTAAAATATATGATGAAAATGAAGATTTTGATAAAGGACAGACGTATTTACTACAAGCTGTAAATACCCTTGCCAATATGGATACTTTTCTATTAGAAGAAGCGTACGCCCGTCTCGGCAACAGCTATTTGCGTAAAAAAAGCTATAAAAAAGCGACAGAGTACTTTGAAAAGGTATTACCACTCAACAGAGCATCGCGGCAGCAAGAGGAGCTTTTTAATACCTTGCTGCGCTTAGGTACTTGCTATCTCGAAACTGCTCAATACCCCAAAGCCATAGAGGTATATGAAGAAGCGCTCCGCATACGGCCACAAGCCAATGACCCTGCTACGCGAAGAATCCTGCTTGCACAGCAGGCACACGCATACTATCTAAAGGGCGACTACCAACAGGCGCTCAAAAATCAGAAAGAGTTGCTTGCCATAGATGAAAGCACTAATGACAAAGCCGCTCAAGCCAATACCCTGAATAATATTGGCTTTTTTCATTATCAGCGTGGCGAGGAGGCCTTGGCCTTCCAGAACTTTCAGAAAGCCTATAACCTCAGCGAAGACCCCAAGCGGCTCGGTGCAACTACGCTCACCAATTTGGCTACCCTCAGTGCCAAACAAGGCAATTATCAAACTTCAAGGAAATACTTCTCAGAAGCCTTAGAGCTGCAAGCACAAGCGCCTGTGGCACAAGCTACTACCAAAAATCACTTGGCGGCCAATTATTTGTATTTCAAAGAGTACAACAGTGCCCGTAAATTTGCCTTAGAAGCCCTCGAAGAAGGTCAAAGCTTAGAAGCTGCTGAAGTGCGCCGCGACAGCTACCGGATCCTGTCCGAAATCTACGAACGTACCAACAACTACAAAGAGTCGCAGCAATATTACCAGCGCTATTTGGCTGTACGCGATAGTTTGGAGCAGCAAAAACGCAGCAAAGAGCAGCAACTTTTGCAGCAAGATTTGGAAGTCGAGAAAAAAGAAAAAGATTTTCAACTTCTTTTGGCTGAAAAAGAAAACCAAGCTGTTCAGTTTCGCAGGCTACAATTAGAAGATGAGAAGAAAGAAAAAGAATTAGACTTACAGCGCAAAAACCAAGAGCTATTGGAGGCTGCCCTCCGCAACCAAGCCCTTGAAAAAGATAAAGTAGCGCAGCTGCTGCTCATCTCGGAGCAAAAAGCCAACGAAGAAAGACAGAAGCAAGCCATTGCCCTGCTGGAGCAAAACCAAAAACTCCAAGCCTCGGAAATCAAGCAAAAAGAAG
This sequence comes from Thermonemataceae bacterium, assembly GCA_036788275.1. GTDB lineage: Bacteria > Bacteroidota > Bacteroidia > Cytophagales > Thermonemataceae > DAIQNQ01. The sequence goes on along the minus strand of DAIQNQ010000001.1, from coordinate 84,616 downwards.
CCGAAGAAAAGCAGAGAAAGCAGGCTATCGCTTTGCTCGAAAAAGAAAACAGCCTCCAAAAACAAAAAGCTGCCGAGGAAGCAAGGGTGCGAAATTTAGAAAAAAATGCGCTGATGGGGGGTATTACGCTTGTGGTGATTATCCTTGCCTTGGTGGGCTATAATTTGTATCAAAACAAAAAGAAAAATCGCCTGCTGCAAACACGCAATGAAGAAATACAGCAGCAAGCCGAAGAACTCCACCAGCAGCAAGAGGAAATCCTTGCGCAGCGAGATGCCATCGAGGCCAAAAACAGAGAACTCAGCCAGCGCAATCAGTTCATCAGCCAAAGTATCAATGCCGCCAAAACCATTCAGCGTGCGATTTTGCCTTTTGAGCAAGAAATGAAACAGTTTTTCACGGATTGCTTCATCATCTATCGCCCAAAAGATGTGGTATCCGGCGACTTCTATTGGTTTCATCAAGAGGGTAAAAAAGCTTTCTTGGCGGTAGTAGATTGTACCGGCCACGGCGTACCCGGCGCTTTTATGAGTATGATTGGCAATATTTTGCTCAATAATATTATTAAAATAAGTAATATTGAAGAGCCCAGCCAAATCCTCGAAGCCCTTGACAAAGAGTTGTATCACGTACTTAAACAGCATGAAGGTCGCGCCAACTATGGGATGGATATCTGCTTGGTAGCGGTAGAGAATCTTGGAAACATGCACCGGAAGCTTCTTTTTGCAGGTGCAAAGCGGCCTTTGCATATACGCTTGGCTGGAGAACAGCAACTGATGGTATTGGAAGGCGACCGAAACTCCATAGGCAATGAAGAACTTGGCGTACGATTTCATACAAAGACTGCTTTCCTAAATCAGGGCGACTTTGTATATCTGAGTACCGATGGTCTTACTGACCAAAATGACTTTGATAGGCGCAAATTTGGACGAAAAAAACTTCTTGAAATCTTACAAGCAGACATCACAGAAGCTGCTGCAACACAACGAGCGCATATCGAAGCAGCCCTCGACAAACATCAGCGCTCTACTGACCAGCGCGATGATATTACCTTTTTAGGAATATGCTTGTAGAAAAGAATATCACAAAATAACATGTCTTGGAGTGCAAAAGCCCTTGCTTTTTCTTCAGAAGGTAATATCTTTGGGCTTTCGCTCGTTATTTAGAGGAAAATGAAATAACTTTCTGTAAACAGCTTAAACACATCTTATTTTAATGGAAACAATCGTTATCGCTATCTTTTTGATAGGTTATGCGGCTATTGTATTGGAGCATCCTATCAAGATAAATAAAACGGCCTCCGCCATCCTGACGGCCATCCTCTGTTGGACAGTATATGTACTCAACAGCCCCGATGTACACATTGTAGAGCAAGGATTAGAGCGGCATCTGGCTGAAACTGCACAGGTTATCTTCTTCTTGATGGCCGCCATGACCATCGTGGAGCTGGTAGATGCCCACGAAGGTTTTCGCCTGATTACCGACCGTATCAAAACGACCAATGCGGTAACTTTGCTTTGGGTGATTGCCATTATTACCTTCTTCTTATCACCTATCCTCGACAACCTTACCGCTTCTATTGTGATGGTGTCTTTGCTGCGAAAGCTGGTGGATGATGAAGAAAAGCGAAAGTTTTATGCCGGAATGGTGATTATTGCGGCCAATGCCGGAGGTGCTTGGTCGCCGATGGGAGATGTTACCACCACCATGCTCTGGATAAAAGGCTTTGTGAGTGCAGGCAGCATCGTAACAACCCTCTTTGTACCAAGTCTCGTATCTTTAATAGTGCCTTTGGTATATCTTTCTTTTACCCTGAAAGGCGAAGTAAAGCGCCCTGAGCTGATTATAGAAGAAGGCCATGTAGAGAATGTAACAGGCAGCCGTACGATGTTTTTTACGGGGATAGGTGCGCTACTCTTTGTACCCGTTTTCAAAACGATTACCCATTTGCCTCCTTATATGGGAATGATGCTGGGCTTGAGCGTGGTGTGGATTGTATCAGAAATTATCCATAGCGACAAAGACGAGGAAGAGCGCAAGGAGTTTTCGGCGGCCAAAGCCCTCTCTCGTATAGACAGCGCCAGCATGCTTTTCTTCTTCGGAATACTCATAGCCATCGGTGCTTTGGGCGAGATAGGGATTTTGAGAAGTCTGGCTACACTTTTAGATGATACCTTGGGCAGTATAGACGTGGTGGTGATTGTGATAGGGGTGCTTTCTTCTATCGTGGACAATGTGCCGCTGGTAGCCGGTGCTATGGAAATGTACGATTTGGCTGCCACAGGAGATTATGCGATGAATGGCAAATTCTGGGAGTTTTTGGCCTATTGTGCCGGAACAGGCGGGAGCTTGCTGGTAATCGGCTCAGCTGCCGGAGTGGCCGTGATGGGTATGGAGAAAATAGACTTTATCTGGTACTTGCGTCGTATTTCTTGGCTGGCATTGATTGGCTATTTGGCCGGAGCTACTGTCTATCTGTTGGAATACTATCTCTTGGGAGCCTAACCGTATTTTTTAATCAAAAAAAGCCCTTGACAATCACTGTCAAGGGCTTTTTGCTTCTGATATATTTGGTGTTTTCAACAAGGGGCTGCACGCTGACATTGGTAAAGCCAATTGTATAAAAGCACAAGGAAAGAAAGGAATTTACTTCACAGAAAAATAACATGCCTCCGTATAGCAAAAGCCCTTGCTTTTTCTTTGAAAGGTAATATATTTGAGTCCTCGTTCGTTGCTGAAAGGAAATGTAAAATAATTTTCTGCAAACAGCTTAAACACATCCTCTTTTTAATGGAAACAATCATTATTGCTATCTTTTTGATAGGTTATGCGGCTATTGTATTGGAGCATCCTATCAAGATAAATAAAACGGCCTCCGCCATCCTGACGGCCATCCTCTGTTGGACAGTATATGTACTCAACAGCCCCGATGTACACATTGTAGAGCAAGGATTAGAGCGGCATCTGGCTGAAACTGCACAGGTTATCTTCTTCTTGATGGCCGCCATGACCATCGTGGAGCTGGTAGATGCCCACGAAGGTTTTCGCCTGATTACCGACCGTATCAAAACGACCAATGCGGTAACTTTGCTTTGGGTGATTGCCATTATTACCTTCTTCTTATCACCTATCCTCGACAACCTTACCGCTTCTATTGTGATGGTGTCTTTGCTGCGAAAGCTGGTGGATGATGAAGAAAAGCGAAAGTTTTATGCCGGAATGGTGATTATTGCGGCCAATGCCGGAGGTGCTTGGTCGCCGATGGGAGATGTTACCACCACCATGCTCTGGATAAAAGGCTTTGTGAGTGCAGGCAGCATCGTAACAACCCTCTTTGTACCAAGTCTCGTATCTTTAATAGTGCCTTTGGTATATCTTTCTTTTACCCTGAAAGGCGAAGTAAAGCGCCCTGAGCTGATTATAGAAGAAGGCCATGTAGAGAATGTAACAGGCAGCCGTACGATGTTTTTTACGGGGATAGGTGCGCTACTCTTTGTACCCGTTTTCAAAACGATTACCCATTTGCCTCCTTATATGGGAATGATGCTGGGCTTGAGCGTGGTGTGGATTGTATCAGAAATTATCCATAGCGACAAAGACGAGGAAGAGCGCAAGGAGTTTTCGGCGGCCAAAGCCCTCTCTCGTATAGACAGCGCCAGCATGCTTTTCTTCTTCGGAATACTCATAGCCATCGGTGCTTTGGGCGAGATAGGGATTTTGAGAAGTCTGGCTACACTTTTAGATGATACCTTGGGCAGTATAGACGTGGTGGTGATTGTGATAGGGGTGCTTTCTTCTATCGTGGACAATGTGCCGCTGGTAGCCGGTGCTATGGAAATGTACGATTTGGCTGCCACAGGAGATTATGCGATGAATGGCAAATTCTGGGAGTTTTTGGCCTATTGTGCCGGAACAGGCGGGAGCTTGCTGGTAATCGGCTCAGCTGCCGGAGTGGCCGTGATGGGTATGGAGAAAATAGACTTTATCTGGTACTTGCGTCGTGTTTCTTGGCTGGCATTGATTGGCTATTTGGCCGGAGCTGCCACCTATTTATTGGGTTACTATCTTTTGGGTATTTAATTAGGTCTTTTCCACCAAAAAGCCCTTGAAGTTAACTTTCAAGGGCTTTTTGGTGGATGAGAAAATTTACTTTTTGCTTCTGCGATTTTTATTGCTGCGGCCTTTTCTTTCGCCACCTTTTGTATCGTTGGTACGTTGCGTTTTGTGGCTGTCTTGCTGCTTGCTTTTTTGTGCTGTTACAAGCGACAAGTCAATGGTGCGTCGGGCAAGATTGGTATCTTTGATACGTACTTGCAGGGCATCGCCAAAAGCAATGATACGACCTGCACCACGCCCTACGATGCGGTAATTGGCGGCATCTAATTGATAAAAATCATCGTCTAAATCGCTCATGCGTATCAGTCCCTCGCACTTGGTTTCGATGATTTCCACATATACGCCAAAATCCGTAACACCCGTTACGATGCCATCAAATACCCTGTCTTCCATCATTTGCATAAACTCTACTTGCTTGTATTTGATAGAAGCCCTTTCGGCATCGGCGGCGCGTTTTTCCATATCCGAAGAATGCTTACATTTCTCTTCGTAGCTTTCCTGAGAGGCACTCTTGCCCTTTTGGAGATAATGCTCCAGCAGGCGGTGGGTCATCATATCGGGATAGCGCCTGATAGGCGAGGTAAAGTGCGAATAATGTGCAAAAGCCAATCCGAAGTGGCCTTTTGGCTCGGTGCTGTACACCGCCTTAGACATCGTACGAATGGCCAAGTTTTGGAGGATATTCTGCTCAGGCTTGTTTTCCATCGCCTCGGTCATCTTGTTGAAAGAGTCCGACATCTTTTTACCTTCAGTTACAATCTTGTAGCCGAAGCGTTGTACAAAAGTCGCAAAAGTTTGAAGCCTTTCCGGGTCGGGGGCTTCGTGGATGCGATAGACCATCGTATAAGGACGTGGCTTTTTGCGCAGTTTATATACAAACTCAGCCACACGTTTATTGGCCAAAAGCATAAACTCTTCTACAAGTTTGTGGGCATCTTTACGCACTTTGGGTACTACGGCCAGCGGCTTGCCTTGTTCGTCAAGACGAAACTTTACTTCGGGCGTTTCAAAGCTGATGGCTCCGGCCTTAAATCTCTCTGCGCGCAGGGCATAGGCAAGGGCATTGAGCGTATTGATTTCCTTGGCCAAATCGCCTTCTTTGCTTTCGATACGCTCTTGGGCTTCTTCGTATGTAAAGCGCCTGTCGGAGTAGATAATAGTTTTACCAAACCACTCCTGATGGATATGGCCTGTTTCGTCCATCTCGAATACTGCCGAAAAGGTTAGTTTCTCTTCGTGGGGGCGCAAAGAACATAGCCCGTTGGAGAGGCGCTCAGGCAGCATAGGCACCACCCTGTCCACCAGATACACTGAAGTAGCTCTTTTATAGGCTTCTTTTTCTAAGGTGCTGTTGGGTTTTACATAGTGTGTAACATCGGCGATATGTACACCTATTTCGTAGTGTCCGTTGGGGAGCTGTTGGATAGAGATGGCATCATCAAAATCTTTGGCATCGTAGGGGTCTATGGTAAAGGTACAGACCTTGCGGAAGTCTCTGCGGCGTGCGATTTCCTCTTTGGTAATGTCATCGGCGATATTTTCGGCAGCCTTGAGCACACTCTCCGGAAACTCGTAGGGCAGGTCGAACTCTGCCATGATGGCGTGCATCTCTGTATTATTTTCGCCTGCTTTACCGAGTACTTCCACCACTTCGGCTTCGTGCTTACGGATGCCATAAGCCCATTTCACTACTTGTACAATTACTTTTTCGCCGTGTTTGGCCTCTTTGAGCTTATTGGGCGGAATGTAAAAATCGTTGTAGATACGTCGGCTGTCGGGCACTACAAAGGCTGTGGTATTGTGCAGTTCCAAAGTACCCACAAAACGCTCGCGTTTGCGTTTGAGGATTTTGCCTACGGCTCCTTCTGGGTTGCTGCCGTTTTGGTGTTGGAAGAGGTCTATCTCTACCAAATCACCATCCAAAGCGCCATTGAGGTCTTCGGTGCTGATTTTAATATCTTTGGGATTGCCCTCCACGATGCCGAAGGCGAAGCGCTGGTTCACGTGGTCAATGGTGGCTATCACCATTTCAGGGCTTACGGCTTGCAGCTGGTAGCGCCCTTCAGCATCTAAATAGATAAGTTTTTCTTCTGCCAATGCTTCCATGGCAGTTTCCACATTTTCTTTGGCTTCTTTGTTTTTCCATTGCAGCTCACGCAAGATGGTGCGGGGCGAGTATCCGAAGCGTTTTTGCTTGCTCATGATTTCTATAATGAGCGCTTTGAGCTGCGGAAGGCCAATAGAAGGGGAGATATTATTTTTTGACTTTGAGTTGCGAGAAGAGGATTTCTTATTGCGTTGATTGTGATTAGATTTCATAGGAATAATTTATTTAAAACTGCAGAAAATGAATGAAAGCCAATGGGTAGAGGGTGTATGCAATACGGATTGGCTATAAGCCTACTATGCCTGCTAATAGTAGATATTTTTATAATCGAAGCTTTGTACTTTGGAGTCAAGCACCCTGCCTTTTTCACATTTGAGTACACGCGAGGGGTATTTCTCAAGAAAGAAGTGGTTGTGCGTAGCCATCAAGATGGCTGTACCGCTGTTGTTGATTTGGACGAAGAGGTCTAAGATTTCTTCGGCCACTTGTGGGTCTAAGTTGCCCGTAGGCTCATCAGCAAAGAGGATGACCGGCTCATTGAGCAAAGCACGGGCAATGACTACACGTTGCTGCTCGCCACCGGAAAGCTGGTGAGGCATTTTTTGTCCGATAGCGCCAAGGCCTACTTTGAGCAGCACATCAGAGAGGCGCTGTTTCATTTTGGAGCTGTCGCGCCAGCCTGTGGCTCGCATCGCAAAGAGGAGATTTTCGGCCACGCTACGGTCGGTAAGTAGCTGAAAATCCTGAAATACAATGCCGATTTTTCGTCTCAAAAAAGGCACTTGTTTGCTTTTGATGTTGAAAAGCTGAAAGCCTGCTACGGCAATATCGCCACTGTAAAGCGGCAAATCGGCATACAATGTTTTGAGGAGCGAGCTTTTGCCGCTGCCTGTACGCCCTATCAGATACACAAATTCTCCTTTTCCGATATCGAAAAACACTTCGGTCAGCACGATATTTTGCCTTTGATAAATACTGGTATCTTTTACCGAGAGTACGGGTTCGTTGGAGAAAATCATAGAAGGGAACTGTTTAAATATATTTCAAAATCCCTGCTCAAAGATTGAGGGCTTGCAGCTTCCCAAAGGGCAGCTGGTCTATCAAAGCCCTGAGGGCTTCTTCTTTTCCTTCAAGGTTGTACTTTTCGAGATTTTTGAGTGGGCGATCGGCTCTAAAATAAGCAATTAATATAAAATTATCATCGCGAAGCTGAATATAATCAGGAATTTTTGCTTTGCCTTTTACTTTGATAATGTACATACACTTCTTTATTGTGGGTGAAGGCATGTAACCCGAAAGCTACATGCCCATAACTGTTAAAGCAGGGATTAGGTTTCTATGCGTTTCCTTTTTTGTAATCAGACAAAAACTTTTCTAAGCCGATGTCTGTAAGCGGATGCTTCAGCAAAGCAGTGATTACGGAAAGCGGGCAAGTAACCACATCAGCGCCTATTTCGGCACATTCTACCAAGTGCATCACGTGCCTCACAGAGGCAGCCAGTACTTGTGTGCCATAGCCGTAATTGTTGTAAATGGCCACAATTTGCTCTATCAGCGCCAAGCCGTCGGTAGCCACATCGTCCAATCGCCCAATAAAAGGAGATACATAGGTAGCACCTGCTTTGGCTGCCAAAAGCGCCTGCCCGGCAGAGAACACCAGCGTACAGTTGGTACGAATCCCTTTTTGCGAAAAATACTTGATGGCTTTGATACCGTCTTTGATCATAGGTACTTTTACCACGATATTTTCGTGGAGGTCGGCAAGTTCTTCGCCTTCGCGCACCATCCCCTCAAAGTCGGTGGCAATTACCTCTGCGCTCACATCGCCATCTACAATATTGCAGATATTTACATAGTGCTCCAAAATGCCTTGTTTGCCTGTGATGCCTTCTTTGGCCATCAGAGAGGGATTGGTAGTTACACCGTCTAATACCCCTAAATCGTGTGCTTCTTTGATTTCTGCTAAGTTGGCGGTATCTATAAAAAATTTCATGATGATAAAAATGGTTTGAGATTGACAAACAAAAGTACTAAAAAATACTGAATGCCAATAAGTTCTTTAAATGATTTGAAGACCATCTAAACAACTAAATACCATACACAGGAAGGAGAAGAAAAAGGAGGGACTATCAAATAAAAAAGGCAGCCGCATCACACCGCTCAACCACTTACCCTTGCTGTATATTCCAACCCTGGGGGAGTTCAGCAGGAGCTGGTTGTGCAGCTTGCCGTTGCAAAGGTAAGGAGGTTTTTGAAAAAAACAAAGCCTGCCAATAAAAATTCTTGTGTATAAGGCAAGTGATTGACTATGAGAAGGATGTTTCTGAGGATGATATTTTTTAGTATTTTTCCAAAAGTACAAATTTCATAACACAAGCTTAATCAAAATTCAGGACAAGAATATTTTGACTTATAAAACATAGTACTTATCTTTGAGTTGTATTCAAATTCAAACATTCTAATAACAAAGCTTTTTGTGTATGAAAAGATTTAAACTATCGCTATCCCTTTTCTTGGCAGTACTTTCCGTGGTGTTTTTGACAAGTTGCCCCGGCTCAGGTGGAGGAGATTCAGCCCCCAGCGTAGTAGCCAATTGGAGCGTGAGCAGTGTAACCCCCAGCACAGCTGCCCCCAATTTGCAGGGAGGTACTTTTAATTTTACAGGAACCAATTACACGGCCACAAAATCTGACGGTAGCCAATATGCTACAGGGTCTTACACCATCTCAGGTAATAATATTACTTTCGCAGGCACAGGTCCTATCAGTGGCAAGACTTTCTCTTTGTCTTTTTCAGGAACTAATAGTCTTACTTTGTCAGGAAGTACCGAAGAAGCTGGAAAAGCACCTGCTACGGTTACAATTGTACTAACAAGACAATAGTCGGGGATATTACAATAATAAAAGCGGGGCGCTACAAATCAGTAGCACCCCGCTTTTTTGGTATAGAAGCCTTTGGGTTTATTCCTCCGCTTCTTCTTCTTCAGTCTCTTCTTGCTCATCTTCTGTAACGCTGGCATCTACGAGCTTACAGCTGAAGCGTGCCGCACGAATCTCTTTTTTTACCTCGATGGTCGTGCCCTCACTTTTGCCGATGGCTTCTACTTTCTTTTCTACCTTGCTGATAGGTTCATCTTGGGCATTGTAATAGCTGATGAGCAGCACAATATCTTTGAAGGCAGCATCTTTGTTGCGATTGAAGAGCTCTACGCGGATTTTATACTCGCCCAACTCATTGCTTACAAATTGTCCGTCCACCAAGAGATTGCGCAGCAATTCTTCTTTGCGCAGCTTGCGACGTTTTTCCAAAGCCTCTTGCTTGAGTTTTTCGGCAGCTTCGATACTGTCTCTACGCACTTCTTCCTCCGATTTTTCTTCTTCCGGGCTTTCTGTATTTTCTTCTATAATGCTATTTTCTTCTTCTTGCAAGATGTTGTCAGGAAGGGCTTTTCTTGCTTCTTCAAAAACAGTTTCGCCCACAATCTCTTCTTTAGAGCCAAACATCTCCGATACAATAAAATAAGTAGAAGTAAGCACTAGCAAACTCACTACTACCAGCAAGATGCTCAGACCGCTCATGGCTTTTGCACCTTTGGGCGGAGGCGCTACCGAAGGGCTGCTTTGCGCAGCGAAAGCATTGAGAAAGTCTTCGCAGCTTTGGAAGCGTTGGAAAGGAGCTTTTTTGGTAGCTTGTGCGATGATTTCGTTCAAAGCACTGGATTTGCTTTCTATCGGCGGCAAGGCTTCTTGTAGAATTTTTTGCTGGATTTCGGCCACGCTGTTGATTTTGGCATAAGGATGCTGCCCTTGTAGCAGCGTAAAGAGCAATATGCCCAAGGCATAAATATCAGAACGCTTGTCTATAATATCTTCTTTTACCTGTTCAGGGCTTAGGAAGGGCAGTGCTTGCGCACTGGGCTTTGTATGTCCAAAATGACTCACTTTTACGTGGCCTCTGGAGCTGACAAAGATATGCGCGGGGGTCAGGCTTTGGTGAACGATATTTCTGTGATGTGCAAAAGCAACGGCTTGCAATATCTGAAAAAATATTTTCTTCCTTTCCGCCTCCGAAGTTTCCATCTTTTGCAACAAAAAGTCTTCGAGTGAAAGCGCTTGGTAGTGCTCCTGAATGAGATAAGCACCTTCTTCATCTTCAAAATAATCCAACAAGCCCAAAATATTCTGGTGTTGTAATTGGGAGAGCAGTTCGGCCTCTTGGCGAAGCTGTTGGCGGGCTTCGGGTTGGCTGGCCAAATGCTTGTGCAAGCATTTTATACGTACTTGTCGGTCGAATTGCAGATGCTTGGCACTGTACACCTGATAGCTTTCTGTGCTTTGCAGCAAGGAATCAATCACATAATTATAAAACTTCTGCCCTATTTGCATGTCAAAAGAGGTGTTAAAATGAAAAATACCTTTGAGAATGCTACTTGAAGGGAATAATCAGCTCTTTTCCCTCAAAAACATCCTCTTCTTCATCTATGATAGCATTGGTTCGAAGCAAATCATAGTAAGTAATGCCGTATTTTTTGGCAATATTATGAAGGTTCTCGTCGTGCAAGACCTTGTGTGTAGCGCGTACCACCACACGCATGCCTGAGCCAGCTCGAAGCTCGCCATTATTTTCGATGTTGTTCATCCGCTTAAAGTGCGCCAGCGACATATTGTAGCGCTTGGCAATACCTTGTATATTTTCGCCTCTTTGCACTTTGTGTACATACACTTTCATGGTGTCTTGGGCTTTGCTTTGTACGATGCGGAGGCTGTCTCTTACAAATCGTTCGTAGCGCAAGCGCCTTACAGAGTCTTTGCGTTTTTGTAAGCCTTCGGTATCGGAGAGGTCGAAAGCAATACGATTGGGGGTGTTATTAGTGTCGCGATTCGCTACTACCAAAGATACCACCAGCAAGAAGGCCATCAGTGCCAAAGTCGCCAAAGGGAGCTGCGTGAAGGCGTTGCTGGGAATCTCCTCTTCGGCGGCTTGTCGGAAGAAAAGCGCCTCTTGGAGCGCTGCACAGTTCTGAAAGCGGGCGCTGCTTTGGCGTGCACAGGCTTTGTCAATGATAAATTGGCTGTGCTCAAATACCGCCGGATAGAAGGTATTGGCGGGTGGGAGTTTTTCTTTTTGGATTTTTTCGGCATAAAGCTCCGGCGAGTGCCCTTCAAAGGGATATTTTCCGGTAAGCATCAAGAAGTAAATCATCCCCAAAGAGAAGATATTGTCTTGTATGCTCAGCTTTGGCTCTTTCAGGTATTCGGGGCTGTGATATACTTCGGGCTTCTGAGAGGAGGCTTTCCCCTCATACCATCCTATAATTTTGATATTTTCTTGCGGGCCGATAAGAATTTGTGAGGGGTGGAGATAGGGGTGGAGCAGGTGCTTTTGGTGTGCATCGCTCAGGGCATCTACTATCTGTCCAAACAAACGTTTGGCTTTTTGCTCGGGCAGTGCGTGGCCACGCAGGTATTCGTCTAAAGGCAAGCCTTCGGCAAATTCGTGCACTACCAGCAGTTGCTCATCGCTCTCCAAAATATCAATAATACGTGGGAAAAGCGGATGCGTAAAGGCAGCCATTTGCTGCGCTTGCTTTTTGAGAGCTTGCCGCTCGGCAATATCTGTGTGGTAGGGTGCTTGTAAGGTTTGAATAAGCACTTTTTGGGGGAAATAGCGATTTTCAGCAACAAAAAACTCGTAAGGATTTTGCTGCCGATAAGGCTGTACGCGATGATAATGCAGAAGAGTAGAAGCAAGCATGAGAACAAGAAAAGCTTAGAGCAATGATAGGGTGTAAAGTTATGGAAAAAATTAATAGTACAGTAGTTGGCGCTCCGGCACAATGATTTTACGCCCTTTGGGCAAGATACCTCCCAAAGTGTCTTCCTTGCTGCTGTTGGCCTTGCGCAGTGCCTCTAAGGTGATGCCGGCTTTTTCCCAACGGGCAAAACGCTCTTGGTAGAGTTCTTCGAGGCTTTGGTCTTTTGTGAGTGTATAAACCATTTTTACTTTTATTTTGACAGCTTGGCCTACTTCTATTTTCTTCAAGTCGTCGAGGGTATTCCATTCCAAGAGCGAGTCTAAGGGCGAGCTGTATTTTTTGCCAATCAAGAAGAGGCTTTCTCCTTTTTTTATGCGGTGTACGATAAAAGTATCCGGCTTGTTGTCCACAGCCAAGAGGCTGTCTTGGTAGAAGTTTTCTTGTTTCATACGCATCAAAGAGTCTTCCAAGGCTTTGTTTTTTGTTTTATTTAGGCCGGCCTCATAAAAATATTGCAGAGCAAAAAACAAAAGTAGCGCAGAGAGCAGCAGCACCGGAAAAAGCCAAGCACCCAGCTTCTTGACAAAACCACTGGCAGGCGTAGCTTCCATAGGCTGTATTTTTGAGGGATTTATCTCCACCACTTGTACGGTGATATTGTCGGAGCCGCCACCCTCTTTGGCCAAACGTATCAGAAGATTAACTTTTTCTTGAGCAGGAGAGGTGCTTTGCAGCACATTGGCGATTTGCAGCTCCGATACATGTTCTGTCAGGCCATCACTGCAAAGCAGCAGCTGGTCGCCGGCCTCCAAAGCCAAAGGGTACGGAGAAATGCTTGCATCCAGTACCGCTTGTGTGCCCAGCGCCTTGGTGAGTTGGTGGCGTTGTGGATGTGTGCCAGCCTCCGCCGCTGTCAGCAAGCCTTGGTCTATGAGTGTTTGGATATGGCTGTGGTCTTTGGTAAGGCAGCGCAAACCTGTACGCGCATTGTGATAATAGAGGCGGCTATCGCCTACGTGTGCGTAATAGGCTTGCTGTTCCTGCAAAAGCAGCACTACCGCCGTAGTACCCATACCTTGCAAGTGTGTTTTCTTTTGAGCTTCGGTGAATACAGCGCTGTTGGCCTTTTGGAAGGCCTCTCCAAGGGCAGCCTGTGGACTGTCGAAGATATGCTCTCGGAGGGTTTCGGTGAGTACGTCGGTGGCCAAGCGGGCTGCGGTAGCGCCACCGACGTGCCCGCCCATGCCATCGCAAACAATAAATACCGCTCCATTGGGCGATGTGAAAGCAGCAAGATAGTCTTCATTTTCTTGTCTTTTCAGACCCAAGTCGCTGCCATTACCGAAGCTGAAGGAGCTTGTCTGCATAAGTGTTGTGTTTACTTAAAAAAATAGAGAGAAAGCCATAAAATCTGCCTTATAAAGATAATTGCTTTTCTCAAAAAAAACACTTTGATTTTTTACTTTTTTGAGAGATTGGCCACTTGCTCAGCTACTTTCTGGCGAAGCTGCTCCTTAAAGTCCAAAAGCTTTTGATACACTTCCGGATCGTGGCTGCCCAAGATTTGTGCGGCCAAAATACCAGCATTACGCGCACCATTGAGGGCTACGGTAGCTACGGGCACGCCGGAGGGCATTTGCAAGATAGAGAGTACGGAGTCCCAGCCGTCAATGGAATTGCTAGACTTTACGGGTACGCCTATCACGGGCAGTGCGGTGAGCGAGGCCACCATGCCGGGCAAGTGGGCTGCGCCGCCGGCTCCGGCGATAATTACTCTGATACCCTTTTGATAGGCATTTTGGGCGTATTCAAACATGCGTTCGGGAGTGCGATGTGCCGATACGATGTTGAGTTCGTAGGCAATACCCATTTCTTCAAGAAAGTGGGCGGCTTCTTGCATAACGGGCATATCAGAAGCGCTGCCCATGATGATTCCTACCATGTGATGCGGTTATTTAATCCAAAATATAGTTTCAAGTACATACACGTACATTTTTCTTTACAAAATCAATCTTCTCTTCGAGTGCCGAGAGGTCTTCGTCTATCAAAGTAACGTGCCCCATCTTGCGTCCGGGCTTGGTCGTTTTCTTGCCATACAAATGTACGTAAGCCCCTTTGAGCTTCAAGAGAGGCTCAAGACCTTCGTAGCGTGCTGGGCCTTGGTGGCCTTCGGCACCGAGCAGATTCACCATCGCTGCATAACCTTTGCTATCGGTACAGCCCAAGGGCAGGCTGGTGATGGCGCGCAGGTGCTGCTCAAACTGAGAGGTATAGTTGCCCTCAATGCTGTGGTGGCCGCTGTTGTGTGGGCGAGGAGCTACTTCATTTACCAAAAGCTCGCCTTCGGGCGTAAGAAACATCTCTACGGCCAAAAGCCCGACAATGGGGAATGCTTGTATTACTTTTTCGGCCAAAGCAATGGCTTCTTGGGCTTTGGCTTCGCCAATTTGGGCGGGCGCGAGCAGGTAGTCCACCAAGTTGAGCTGCGGGTCGAAGACCATCTCTACAGGAGGGAAGCAGCGGATTTCGCCTTGGGGGTTGCGGGCTACCATTACGGCCAATTCTTTTACAAAATCAATTTTCTTTTCTAAGAGGCTGGGGGCAGCAAAGGCTTTGTGGAAATCGTCGGAGCTTTGTAGTGCTTGTACACCGCGTCCGTCATAACCCTCTTTGCCGAGTTTTTGGAAGGCGGGCAGAAAGTCGAGATGCTGTACGAGCTCTTCGGGGTGGTTGATAAGCACAAAAGGTGCTGTGGGAATTTGCTGTGTCTTGAAAAACTGCTTTTGGATGCGCTTGTCTTGAATAATACGAATGCTCTGCGAGGAGGGGTACACCTGCAATCCTTCCCTTTCAAGGCGTTCCAAGGCATCTACATTTACATGTTCTATTTCGATGGTAAGGATGTCTAAGCCTTTGCCAAAATGATATACTCTGTCAAAATCTTGCAGATTGCCCTGCTGGAAGTGGTGGCAATAAGCACGGCAAGGAGCCTCCGGGTCGGGGTCGAGGATATGTATTTCAAAGGGGTAGCTGATGGCTGCTTGCAAGAGCATACGGCCTAACTGCCCTCCACCCAAAATACCTATTTTTTTTTGCATAGCCCAGCGTTTGGAAGATAGATGATTTTTTTGATGTGGCGAATTTACAAGAAATTTGTGAAAGCACAACAAAAAAGCCCTGCCTTAGCAAGACAGGACTTTTTTTGTTGTGGCAGCAGTATTTTAGTGTACATCAAGCCCTACCAGCTCTTTTTCGAGCTTGTCGGCGGTATGCCCTACTTCTATAATAATGTCGCGCAGAATCTCTTCGGTGCAGTGGTTTACGATGATGGCGGCAGCCAGCTGCAAGTAGCCTTCAAAAATCACTACTTTGGAGTAAGTGAGTTCTTGGTTTACTTCGAGTGCGTGGCGGAAGTTGATGTTGGGAAGGGTAGCATCGCACACACGAGAAGTAAATTCAATTACTTTGTCGCCGTTTCTTTCGATTGAATAAGTAGTTACTCCTTGGAAGCGTCCATCGCCAATCGGTACAGTAATAATAAGATTGTCGGCAGAGTACTCTGTAAAGCTGCCTCCCAAGGTGTCGGCTATCTTTTCAATGGCTTTGGTTAAATCCATGTTGGTTCTTGATTTAAGTCTTAAAGATTTTAATTAGCTGAAATATAGGAATTTTTCTATTTGCCTCCAAATCTTTTTGTATCAAAAAAAGCAAAAGCGCCTTTCTTTGAAAAGCGCTTTGATGGGTATTAGGCTTTATTTTTATTTTTTTTGGCTTCTGCTTTGGCCTTCATCGCATCTTCGAGCCTTTGTTGGAAAGAAGATTTTTTGCCTTCCTTGTTTTTCTTACGATTTGCATCAAGCTTTTGGCGAATCTTGTCTTCATCTACAAACCTGCGAATCAGCAACTGCTGCCCGATACTCACCATATTGGAACAGAAATAATAGAAGGTAAGTCCGGCAGAGTAGGAGTTGAGTACAAAAAGGAACACCAAAGGCATAATATAGCCCATCGTCTTCATGGGGCCTTGCAGGTTGGGAGTGTTCTGATTGTTGTACCAAGTATATACAATGGTGGAGGCTGTCATCATCAAGGTAAACATACTCACGTGATTGCCATAAAAAGGAATATCGAAGCTAAAGCGCACGATGGCATCGTAGGTAGAGAGGTCGTGTGCCCACAAAAAGCTCTGTTGGCGCAGCTCAATAGCATTCGGGAAGAACACGAACATAGCAAAGAGAATCGGCATTTGGAGCAACATCGGTACGCAGCCGCTCAGGGGATTGATACCCACTTGTCGGTAAAGCTCCATTTGCTCTACTTGGTTCTTTTGCATGTCGTCGCCATTTTTTTCTTTGATGGCATCAAGCTCCGGCTTGAGTACGCGCATCTTGGCCATAGAGGTATAAGAGCGATACACCAAGGGGAAGAGCAAAGTTTTGATGAGCACCACTAAGAGCAGAATAATCAAGCCATAATTGCCTACAAAACCTTCCAAAAAGTTGAAGATAGGAACAATCATGAAGCGGTTTACCCAGCCGAAGATGGCCCAGCCCAAGCCGATATTTTTTACAAAATCCGGTGCACCTACTTCGCCCAACACACGGTATTGGTTGGGACCAAAATAGAATTGATACTGCCCGGTAGCTGCTTCTAAGCTTACTTGGGCTTCGTATTCTTTTACTACTTTTGCGCTCTCTTCGGGTACTTTAGTGCCTATATTGGCTTTTGGAAAGGGCTTTTGCTCGGGAGCTAAAAATGCCGCCAGAAAGAATTTTTGTTGGAAAGCCATCCACTGAAGCTTTTCGGTGCTTTGGTTTTGCGGGTCGGTAGAGGCCTCGGTCAGGAAGTCGAAGCCACCCTCTTCGGTGTGGTAGTTGATGGTGGATTTGATGCGGCTTTGCTGCATGTCTTCCTCCGTTTTGTGGAGTTGGGCTTTCCAGAGGAAGCGCGCTTCTTTGTTTTGAAAGGCATTGCCTTCTTGGGCTACCTCGTAGTTGAGCAAAAAGCCTTCGGGGGCAAGTGTGTAGCGTTGTACAATCTGCTTTTGGCCTATACGAAGGCTGAATTCCAGCTGGTTGCCTTCGAGCTTGGGCTCAAAAAATAATTGGTAGAGGTCTATTTTACCTTCGGCACTATTTACCTCGTACTGCATTTGGCTGTTGCTTTCATCAAAAAGCAGCAAAGGCTTTTGGTCGTAGGTTTGGTAGCCTTTGAGCAATACCTTGCTGATGCGTCCGCCTTTGTTGCTGAAGGTAATCTGCAAATCTTTGTTCTCCAAGACCACTTCTTGTGCTTGGCCTTGTAGGGCGGCGGCAAAGTTTCCGTATTGGGTGGTATCTATTTGCAATGCGGCTATGGTGCTTTCTTGACTTTTAGTGCTGTCTTGGGTTTGGGTCTTGTTATCTTGCTGGGCAATTTCTTGAGGGCTGGGTGCTAAAAACTGGAAATACACTAAAAGCATCAAGAACATGAGCACTAAGCCGATAATATTATTTCTATCCATTGGGCTTGAAAATTTTACAAAAAATTTAGATAAATCAACTGATTGCGGGCGAATTTGTTTGTTTTGGTATTATGTATGAAAAATTCGACGCAAAGATAGGAAGTTCTCCCCAATTCGAGGGGCTTTGTGCCAACTTTATTTCCGACAAAACTCATAATCAAATCATTGGGCAGATACTTGAAAAAAAATGATTTTTTTTGAACAAATTAGATGTTATAACGTTTATTGTTTAAACATTTAATTTTTCCCCCAATCATTTTTCAAACTCAAAAATTTAGTTTTATGGCACTTTGGAAATTAGACCCCACCCATTCCGAGCTTCAGTTCAAAGTAAAGCACTTGGTTATCTCTACGGTTACAGGCAGCTTCCGTCAGTTTGATGCCAGCGTAGAAGCTGCTCAAGAAGATTTCTCTGATGCAAAAATCTCCTTCTCTGCCGATATCAACAGCATTGATACCAACAACGAACAGCGCGACGGCCACTTGAAGTCCGACGATTTTTTTGCTGCTTCTCAGTTTCCTCAAATGACCTTCGAGGGCAAGTCGCTCAGCAAAACAGCCGATGGCCACAAGCTCACAGGTTTGCTCACCATTCGTGATGTAAGCAAAGAAGTAAGTCTGAATGTAGAATACGGTGGCATCGTAACCGACCCTTATGGACAAGTAAAGGCAGGTTTTGAGCTGCAAGGCAAGATTTCCCGCAAAGATTTTGGTTTGACTTGGGATGCTGTAACCGAGGCCGGCAATGTAGTAGTAAGCAATGAGGTAAAAATCATTGGCAACGTACAATTTGTAAAACAAGCCTAAGATTTTTTTATTTTTGTGAGTGTTGTTTGAGAGAGGGTACAAGCTGTAAAAGCGCTTGTACCCTTCACTTTTTAGAGGTACTTTTTGAAAAACTCCAAACTGCGCTCCCAAGCCAATTTGGCGGCAGCTTCGTTGTAGCGTGCTGCGGAGCTGTCGTTGTGGAAGGCGTGGTTTACACCTTCGTACATATAAGACTCGTAGCGTACCCCCGCCTTTTGGAGCGCCTCTTCGTAGGCGGCAGCCCCTTCGTTGATGCGGGTATCCAAGGCAGCATAATGAAACTGTATGGCGGCCTTGATACGGCTCAGGTCTTCGCCTTGGGCTTGCCTGCCATAAAAGGCAATGGCCGCTCGGAGCCTGCTTTCGTGTACGGCCAGCATATTGGCCATTCCACCCCCCCAACAAAAGCCTACGCAACCGATACGCTTGTTGCTATCGCGGCGCGTAAGAGTATATTCAAAAGCACGGAGGAAATTTTGGAGATTGTCTTCGGCCTTGAGTTGGCCAAAGAGCTTGCGGGCTTCGTCTTCGTCGGCAGGTTTTTGGCCTAAGGGAGCGAGGGCATTGGGCGCAATGGCCAAGAAACCTGCTTGGGCAGCTCTTCGGGTTACATCTTCTATATGTGGCGTAAGGCCTCTGTTTTCGTGGATAACGATTACAGTAGCATAGGCTTTTTGCTTTTTTGGGCGAGCTACGTATGCTTGCATTTCGCCTTGTACGCCGGCAAAGCTTACGTATTCGGTAAAAAGGCGCTCGTCGTCGGGAGCTACCAAAGCTTGGTATTGCGATTCGAGCAGGGGCAGTAGCGCCATAGCGGCGGCGGCACCTCCTGCCAGCAGGGCGAGTTGCTTCAGAAACTCTTGGCGGGAGAGTGGGCGGTGGGTGTATTCGTCGTAAAGGTCTATGATGGCTTGGTTCATAAAAACAGGTTTTTAAATAAGCAGATAGCCTTACAACGATTGGGGCGGAGCGATATTGCCTTAGAGATAGGGCGAAAAGTCGCCTGCCCCTTGGCGCACCACTTCAGGGCTGCCCTCGGTACAATTTACAATGGTGGAGGGGATAAGATTGCCATAGCCACCGTCTATCACGATATCCACCTTGTGTTTGAACATATCGAAAATCAGGTCGGGCGAGGTGATGTATTCTATCACCTCGTCGTCGTCGTGTACGGAGGTAGTAATGATGGGATTGCCCAAGTCGGCCACAATTTGCAAGGGGATGGGGTGCGCCGGAATACGAATGCCCACGGTTTTCTTGTTATTGTCCAAGAGTTCGGGCACTTTGTTGGTGGCATTGAGTACAAAAGTGAAGGGGCCGGGCAAGGCTTTTTTCATGATTTTGAAGGTGGGTGTATCTACCTTGGCATATTCGGAGATATGGCTGAGGTCGTGGCAGATGAAGGAGAAATTGGCTTTTTTAGGCTTAATACCCTTGATTTGGCATACCCGCTCCAAGGCGCGTTTGTCGTGCAGGTTGCAGCCGATGCCATAGATGGTATCGGTAGGGTAAATCACCACGCCCCCATCGCGCAGGCATTCTACCACTTGCTTTATCTTGCGTTCTTCGGGGTTTTCGGGATGTATTTTGAGGTAGATGGCCGGCATAAGGAGGCTTTAAGTAAAACTTTTCAAAGCACAATTTTACGCACAAAGCAGGGATTTTCAAAAAATACTTGTCTGCATCAGGATTTTCAGAATGAGAGGATGCGCAAGATATGCGTTTGGGGAGTTCATTATTAGTGATATATAGCCCCATCTTGCCAATCCTTGCGAATCCTGTCTGCATCAGGATTTTCAGGATAAGAGGATGCACAAGATTTGTAGTTGTTTGTGTAAAAATCCTGTCAATCCTTGCATCTTGCGAATCCTGATAC
>DAIQNQ010000001.1:61923-64352 GCA_036788275.1 Thermonemataceae bacterium | reverse complement strand
TGTAGTTGTTTGTGTAAAAATCCTGTCAATCCTTGCATCTTGCGAATCCTGATACTGACAATTTAAGGTTTCACCAGCTTTTTTCAATCCATAAAATCCCTAAATCCGTTTTAATCAGCGATACAAAAAACCATTCCTTTTTGTAACTTTGTGCTTCTGGCTTTAGCCCCTTTTTTATGAATCTCAGAAGAATCCTCATCATCGTATTCGTATCGCTCACCATCCTGATGGCGAGCTTTGCTTTTTATGTGTATCAGCTTACCAAAAGCGCCAATATATTTTTTATGGAGCGTGCCGATTCCCAAGAGGTATGGTATTTACATATTCCTACGGGGGCAAATTTTCGTACGGTGCTTGATACGCTCAAGGCCAACCGGAAGATTCACGATATTACTTCTTTTGCCTTTCTGGCCAAGCTCCTGAAGTACCAAGAGCACGTAAAGCCCGGACGCTACCGCATCAAGGCCAATATGAGCAATATGGAAGCTATACGTATGCTGCGTGCCGGAGAGCAAGCGCCTGTGAAGTTGCAGTTCAACAGCATCCGCTTCAAAGAGCAGCTGGCCGCTCGCATTGGCTCACAGATGGAGTTTGGGGAAGAGGCACTTTTAGAAGCCCTCGGCCAGCCCGAAACCGCCGCCCGTTACGGCTTCGATACTACTACCATTGTTTGTATGTTTTTGCCCAATACTTATGAGTTTTACTGGAATACCTCTTTGGAGAAATTTCTTGCAAAAATGCACAAAGAGTACCAAAACTTTTGGACTGCCGAACGCAAGCAACGTGCCGAGCGTATCGGCCTCAGCCCCGTGGAGGTGATTACACTGGCCTCTATTGTGCAATCTGAAACCGCCAAAGACGACGAAAAACCACGCGTAGCCGGTGTCTATCTCAATCGCCTTGCCAAGGGGCAGCTCCTCCAAGCCGACCCTACGGTGCTTTTCGGTCTGCGCGATTTCAGCATCAAAAGGGTACTTAATGTGCATCTGGAGGTGGACTCGCCCTACAATACCTACAAAAATAAGGGCTTACCGCCGGGGCCGATTATCCTGCCCAGCGTGGCTTCTATCGAAGGAGTGCTGAATGCCGAGCGGCACGATTTTTATTACTTTTGTGCCAAAGAAGACTTTTCAGGCTATCACAATTTTGCCAAAACCTACCAAGAGCATCGGCAAAATGCCAAACTCTACTATAAAGCCCTCAATGCAAGAGGGATTAAATAAACACCCACGCGCATGATACACAAAATCTTATGGACAGGCTTCTGCCTCTGGCTCGCTGCCAGCAGCTTGGGATTCTCCCAACAAAAGGGCGGAAAGATAACACCCCAACAAAAAAAGGAGCGTGTCGAAAAACTCAAAAAAGATAGAATGGTGCTCGAAAACGACACCGTGCGCTATCAGAAACTCCCCTATGATACTGTAAGCTACGAAAAGGGCACGCCCATCAACCTAATAAGCGGTGCCGAAAAGTTTATAGGCATACGCAAAGATACCGTAGAATACGACAAGATTATTGGGCGCAACATCACCTTCCAGCAAGGCAATAATTACCTCTACTGCGACTCGGCCTACAAATACAAGCGCACCAATATCATAGAAGCTTTTGGCAATGTGCGCTTGGTGCAAGATAGCATAACGCTCACCTGTCGTAAGCTTATTTATTATGGAGCCACGCGCTTGGCGCAGGCCAGAGAGCAGGTGGTACTCCAAGACCCTAAGATGACCCTCTATACCGATGCTTTGGATTATAGTCTCAATTCCCGCATCGGCTATTATTTTGGTGGAGGCAAGGTAATAGACCCGCAAAACACCCTCACCAGCCGCTCCGGCACTTATGATACCCGCGCCAAGTTTTTCTTTTTTAAAGATGAAGTGCGCGTAAATGGCACCAACCGTGGCTCGCCCTACCAGATAAGCTCCGATACGCTTCAATACAATGAAATATCGAAAGTTACCTATTTCAAAGGGCCGACTACGATTATCTCCCAAGATGGGAAAATCTATGCCGAAAAAGGTAATTATAATACCATTACGCAGGTATCGAACTTTAGCGGGCGCTCAAAGGTAGAAAACGAGGAGTATATCCTCAAAGGCGACAGCTTGTACTACGACGACATCAACGTAGTGGGTTATGCCAAAGGCAATGCAGAGGTATTTGTCAAAAAAGACAGCATTATCATCAATGGCAGAGAGGGGCGGCTTTGGGGGCAGATGGGGCTTACCAAAATGTACGGAGAGCCTTATATGCGCAATATCCACCGCCAAGATACGCTTTACCTGAGTGCCGATTCGCTGATTTCTTACAATAAAAAGATCAAAAGAAAAAAAGACCGCCCCGCCAAGCCCAATCCCCAGCTCGACAGCCTCGAAGAAGCCCAAACCAAGAGAATGATGCTGGCGTACAACGGCGTGAAGATTTACCGAAGC
>DAIQNQ010000001.1:54341-61823 GCA_036788275.1 Thermonemataceae bacterium | reverse complement strand
CCCCACGAGCTGGAAGAGGGCGATAAAACCCTGCCCGGATTTTTGTGGAGAGACGATGAAAAACCTACACGCTATACGGTATTGCTCCGAGACAAAGTGCGTGTACGCCCCAAAACAGACGACAATACCCAGATGCCCAAAAGCGACTCTAACAGTGTACAACGCTCGAATAAAGGAAATAAGCCTTCAGAAAGCCAAGGCCGTACTTTGCCCCAACAAAACAACTTGCCACAAAACACTAACCCTCAAGCAAATCCACAAAAAATGAAGAGATTGCAACAAGGTGGAAGAGGCGCTCCGTAGCAAGATGGCAAGCGAATTGTTATGTGAAAATCTTGAAAATGTTAAATTTTCTTAATCATCTTGCATCGCATACTATGGTATTGCTTTTTGCGTTACTTTTGTAGAAAATTAACCGCCTATGAAATACTTATTTACAATCGTTTTTATATTCATTTTTATCGCTGACTCGCTCACACAGAAAGTCCTCAAAGCACGTTCTCTGAGTCCGGGAGAGCTGATACGCAGCGAGGTGCCTCTGCCCGATAATGACGAGCGCCTGCCTTACGAAAAACTTTTTGAAAACGAGCGCATCTCCATCTCTACGGCATATCCCAATCCGGCTTCTGGTTTTACCAATTTCGACTATCAGCTTTCCGACAAAGCCAAAGACGCAAGAATCACTTTGAGCGATGTATTCGGCTCGGTGATACAGGAGCATAAGCTTTCTGCACAAGAAAATAAGCTCAAAGTAAACACCAGCTTGCTGTCTTCGGGGGTGTATTTTTATACACTTTCTCTTGATGGAAAGATGATTATCACGAAGAAGCTCATTGTGAGGCAGTAAATTTTGGATCTTTACCGGATAAAAATTATATCGGCAAGTACTTGTTTGATATTTTTGTTATATTTGCAGCCTTATGCACAAAAATATTCTTTTTTTACTGCTCTTTGCCTGCTTGTGGCTGGGGAGCGGTTGCAGTAAGTTTTCTAAGCTACAAAAAAGTACCGACCTCAACGAAAAGTATGAAGGTGCTATCAAATACTACGACAAGAAGGAGTATTACAAGGCCAGCATTCTTTTGGAAGAGATTATTCCGCTGTTGGTAGGAAGAAAAGAAGGAGAGGAGGCACAGTACAAGTTTGCTTATTGCCAGTATCATTTGAAGCAGTATGAGTTGGCTTCTTTTTACTTTAAGAAGTTTCACGATACTTTTGGTCGAAGTCCTTGGGCTGAAGAAAGCTACTATATGTATGCTTATTGCTTGCACTTGGAGTCGCCTAACTATAATTTAGACCAAAGTAGTACCAAAAAAGCCATCGGAGCGGTACAAGATTTCTTGAATGCGTACCCCGGTACAGACAAGCTCGAAACCTGCAACCAGATTATCAAGGATGCACGCGCCAAGCTCGAAAAAAAGGCCTTTGAAAATGCCAAACAATATTATAGGTTGAGTAACTACCGAGCCGCCATCGTGGCACTCGAAAACTTTCGGCAAGATTATCCCGACTCCGACTTTATGGAAGAGGCCATACACAAAAAGCTGTATATGCACTACAAGCTTGCCGCCAACAGTATTGAATCGAAACAAATAGAACGTTATAATGATGTATTGGTAGCTTATGAAGACTTCCTGCGCATGTTTCCACAAAGCAGCTTGCTAAAGTCGGCCAATGGCTATTATGACGAATCCATAAAGCAGCTCAGCTTGCTCAAACAGCGTGAAGACGAGCGCGAAAAACAAAAACTCAAAGAAAATAAAGCCCAACCCTATGAAAATAATTGACAAGAATATGGCCAAGTTGTCGCATGTGTCTCCTTCTATCGTGGCACGCGACCTGAAGGAAGTAGAAGCCAAAACTGGCAACATCTACAAGTCTTTGGTGGTGGTATCCAAAAGAGCCAAGCAGATTGCCGTACAAACCAAAGAAGAGCTGCACGGAAAACTCAATGAGTTTGCCTCTTCGATTGACAACCTCGAAGAAGTATTCGAGAACCGCGAGCAAATCGAAATCTCTCGCTTCTATGAGCGTATGCCCAAGCCTACCTCTTTGGCCATAGAAGAGTTTTTGGAAGATAAAATCGCTTTCAGACCTTTGGAGCCCGGCGAAGAACTGGAAAAAGGAAAATAAGCAAAAGGCATTGTAATCTCTTAATCAGCTTGATGAAAATTAAGCTGATTTTTTTGTTTGTACCGGAAGATAAATCTCCCAAATCCTACAAACACAAGCCGGACTATGGCCTTGTGCATCTGCCAATCTTTCTTTAGTTTTACTTTTCTAAAGTACAATCCTGATTTTTTATGACACTCCACTCAAAAAAAATTCTTTTGGGCATTACAGGCAGTATTGCAGCCTACAAGGCAGCCACCCTTACACGCCTGCTGGTAAAGCAAGGCGCAGAAGTACAAGTGCTGATGACCGAGGCCGCTGCCACTTTCATTACGCCCCTTACCTTGGCCACACTGTCCAAAAATCCGGTATTGATAGATTTTCAGAAAGATAAAAGCGGCGTGTGGAACAACCACGTGGACTTAGGCCTCTGGGCCGATGCTCTGCTCATTGCTCCGGCCAGCGCCCAAAGCTTGGCCAAAGCCGCCCAAGGCCTTTGCGACAACCTGCTCATGGCCACCTACCTTTCGGCCAAGTGTCCGGTACTCTTTGCCCCTGCGATGGACTTAGACATGTACCGCCACCCTGCCGTACAACACAACTTAGACCTGCTGAAGCAATACGGCCATCAGGTGATTCCGGCTACCCACGGCGAGCTGGCCAGTGGCTTGGTAGGAGAGGGGCGTATGGCCGAGCCTGAAGAGATTGTGGCTTACTTGCAAGCCTTCTTTGGCCAAAGCCAAGTGCTACAAGGCAAAACAGTGCTCATTACCGCAGGGCCTACCATGGAGCCGATAGACCCGGTGCGCTTTATCAGCAACCATTCTACCGGAAAGATGGGCTATGCCATTGCCCAAAACTTGGCCGAAAAAGGAGCAAAAGTGCATTTGGTAAGTGGCAAAACGGCTCTCGCAGCACCGAAGCACCCCAATATTCACTTTGAATCGGTGATGAGCGCCGAGGAAATGTACCAAGCGGCGCACCAATTATTTCCTGCTGCCGATGCTGCTATTTTGGCTGCTGCTGTGGCCGATTACAAGCCTGCTACTTTTGAAAGTCAGAAAATCAAGAAGAAAAGTGATGAAATGCACCTTGCTTTGGCCAAAACCATAGACATCGCCCAAGCCTTGGGCAAAGAAAAGCAGGCTCACCAGTGCATTGTGGGCTTTGCCCTCGAAACCAACAACGAACTCCAACATGCACAAGACAAGCTCCAAAGAAAAAATTTTGATATGATTGTGCTTAATTCGCTGCAAGACAGTGGCGCTGGCTTTGGCCACGACACCAACAAGGTGAGCTTCCTCTTTGCAGATGGGCAGCAGCAGCATTTCTCGCTCAAAAGCAAGCAAGAGGTGGCCGAAGACATTGCCCAAGCGCTCGTAGGCCTCTTTCGAGAAGAAAATTTGTAAATTCAGATTTTAAGCGCTATCTATGTGCTTCGCTAATTGTATGCTATGAAAGTGCCTGTTCTTCACAAATACCTGCCTTTGCTGCTGTGTAGCTTGTTGCTGCTGGCGTTTGTTGGCCTTTCCGAGGGCCTGGCTCAAAGCAAAGAAGTACCCATAGAGCAAATTCAACAAGAACTGGAACAAGAAAAGGGACTTGAAAAGATTATCTTGAATGTGAGCGTAATTTTGCTCTTTATTCTGCTCTTTTTGGTGCTGATTGTGCTTTTTCAAAAGAGACAAACCTCCCTCAAATTTAAAAAACAAAACGAACTGATTCGCCAACAAGCACGCGAGCTTACGAAGGTAAACCAAGAGTTTTTGAAGCAAAATCTCCGCCTTGAAACAGTGCTGCATGAAAAAAACAGTATTGTGAGTATTATCTCCAACGACCTCAAAAAGCCCCTCAACCGTATTACGGCACTTTCCGACCTGATTAGGCTCGACGGCGGCAAGCAGCTCAACAAAAATCAGCTCGAATACCTCGATATGATGAAGCAGGTGGTGCAAGACGGCTTGGCGGTAATTCAGAACCTGCTCGACAGCCGCGTGATAGAAGATTACAAAAAGGAAATTAATATTGAAAGAATAGATTTGCACGAAATACTCCTCGATATCATCAAGCGCTATCAGCGCTATGCCGCCACCAAGCATATACAGTTGTTCTTCAAAAGCAATGTGGCAGAGCTTGAATACCGCACCGATGAGTTTTTTATACGCCGTATCGTGGACAACCTCATCTCCAACGCTATTAAATTTTCTTTGCCAAATAAAAAAGTATTTGTAAATTTATTAGATTTTAAAGAAAAAGTGCGCCTCGAAATCAAAGATGAAGGCATTGGGATTTGCCAAGAAGATATGGCCAAGCTTTTTCAAAAACATCAGCAATACAAAAACAGACCTACCGCCGGAGAAATCTCCGCCGGATTGGGACTTTCTATCGTCAAAACGCTTACCGAAGAGCTGAACGGAATGATATGGTGTGAAAGTAGGGAGGGCAAAGGCTCGCTCTTTGTCGTGGAATTTCCCAAGATTATCATAGAAAGATAAAATAAACTCTAAACACATGGAAGATAAGAAATACTTTTTTCTACTCATTGATGACGATAGCATCAACAACTTGGTGTGCGAGTCGCTACTCAAAAAAATAGCCTTGGGAAGTGTTGTAAAAAGCTTTTTGAAAGCCCAAGATGCGCTCGAATATTTGGCCGATGCACCCGTTCAGGAAAGTATCTTGCTTCTCGATATCAACATGCCCGAAATGGACGGCTGGGAGTTTCTCGAACTCTTCATCAAAAATCATTCGCAGCATCACCAAGCTTCCAAAGTGTTTATTCTGTCTTCGTCTATTGATAAAAGTGATTTTGAGAAGGCCAAAAGCTACTCTTCAGTACTTGATTACGTAGTAAAACCTCTCAATAAACTAAAAATAGAAGAGCTCCTCCAAAAAGTAGCGATGGCCTAAAAGACATGGAAAATTTTATCGTTTCGGCACGCAAATATCGCCCCGCTACCTTCGATACCGTAGTAGGGCAAAGCCATATTACCACTACGCTCAAAAATGCCATCGCCAACCAGCACTTGGCGCAAGCCTTTTTGTTTTGTGGCCCCAGAGGCGTAGGAAAAACGACCTGTGCCCGTATTTTGGCCAAAACGATTAACTGCCAAAACCTGACTCCCCAGCACGAAGCCTGTGGAACTTGCGATTCTTGCAAGGCTTTTCAGACCAATGCCTCTCTCAATATCCACGAGCTGGATGCCGCCTCCAACAACTCCGTAGAGGACATCCGCAGCTTGGTAGAGCAAGTACGCTACCCACCCCAAAACGGCAAGTACAAAATCTATATCATAGATGAGGTGCACATGCTTTCCAATGCGGCCTTTAATGCTTTTTTGAAGACCCTCGAAGAGCCGCCCGCTTATGCCATTTTTATTTTGGCTACTACCGAAAAGCACAAAATCATTCCTACGATTCTGTCGCGCTGCCAGATTTTCGACTTCAATCGTATCCAAATACAAGATATTGCTGCGCACCTGGGCAAAATTGCTACCCAAGAGGAGATTCAGGCCGAAGCCGAAGCCCTGCGCCTCATTGCCCAAAAAGCTGATGGTGGCTTGCGCGATGCCCTTTCGATGTTCGACCTGCTGGTTACTTTCTCTGCCGACGGGCACATCTCTTACCAAAATGCCGTAGAGCATCTCCATATTCTGGATTATGACTATTACTTTCGCCTTACCGAAGAGCTGCTCGCGCAAAATGTAGGGCAGAGCTGGCTGCTTTTTAAAGAAATCTTGCAAAAAGGCTTCGATGGCCACCTCTTCGTAGTAGGCTTTTGCGAGCATTTGCGCAATTTATTGGTTTGTAAAGATGAAGCAGCCCTCAGCTTGTTGGAAGTGGCCGACAGCGTGAAGCAGCGCTATCAGCAGCAAGCCGCACGGGCTTCTACCTCTTTTTTGGTCAGCGCCATGCACCTGATGCAGCAATGCGACATTCACTACAAAACCAGCAAAAACCAGCGCTTGCATGTGGAAATCGCCCTCATGAAAGTGGCCTACCTCAACCAAGCCATACAGTTGGCCAAAGTCGCTCAGGAAGAGGGGCAAAAAAAAAACTTGATACAGAGCTAAGCCCTGCTCCGGTCAGCAAAGCAAGTACCACACAAGGCTTCAAAACTACCCCCAAGCTGCCTGACAAAGCTGCCTTGGAAGAAAGTGTACAGCAGTATGTGGCTCAAAAGCAGCAACAGAAGCAGGCGCAAGCAGATAATACAGAGGGCGGCGAAGAGCAGAAAAGAGCCAATGTTTTTACGCAGGAGCGCCTACAAGAGGTGTGGCAGCATTTGGCATATTCTAAAAAAGAAGATATTCGCTCCTATATCATCCTGAACCGTGAGATAAAGCTCTTGGAAGACCATCGCCTGCATTTGGAGCTGAGCAATCAATTTCAGATAGATAATTTTCATAGCCTCAAGCACGAGTGGCTGCGCTACCTGAAAGATACCCTTCAAAATGACCATCTCCAACTTACTGTTGAGCTGGTAAAGCAAGAAGAGCAAAAAAAGCTCTATACGGCCAGCGATAAGTATCGGTATTTGTCAGAAAAACATAGCATTATTGAAGAGCTGCGCAACCGCTTCGGCTTAGAGTTGGAGGACTAAAGCGAAATACCTCGGCGCTCCAGGTACATATACAAGTTGAGGCGCGCCATGGCATTGCTCATGAGCGGCATGGCTTCTTGCAGAGGCACTACCTCCGTTTGGATAAACTCCTGCTCTCCCACAGCACCGGTTGTTTTATTTTGGAAAGCGGCAATCTCGGCACTGCTCATTACGATTTCACAATAAAAAAAGTAACCACCCTCGTCGAGCAAGCCCGGCGAACTGTAAAGCAAGTCTTCGTTGAGCAGGACAAGGTCTTTTCGCTGTATTTTCAGACCGCTCTCTTCTTCAAGCTCCTTGAGGGCTACCTCATAGGGGTCGCTTTGGCTGTCGCACATGCCCGCAGGGTGCTCATAAGAGTAGCTGCCATTGGCGATGCGGTATTGTTTTACCAAGAGCAGGTAGGCTTTATGTTGCTCGCGGTCGTAAAGCAAAGTAAGTACACTTACAAAATGTCCTCTCAGAAGCGCCACTGGCAGGAGTTTTTCGCCTTGTGGGGCTTGGGCATCTACACGGAGCAAGGCAAAGAGCAGTTCGCCATTGGGCTTGTGTACCAAGTGGAGGGCTTCTGTTTGGTTGATACGGATGCCTTGTGCTTCTAATCTGGCTTTCCATTGGCGAAATTTAAGAGAATCTTCGAGCTGTTGCATAAGGAATTTGGAGAGAGTGATAGGATGATGTTAGGCAGATAGCCTTTTTGCTTATTGAAGCCGAAAAGGGTGCTTTTTGTTTTCAATGAGCGCTCTTTTCGGTATGTGAAAATTATA
>DAIQNQ010000001.1:39436-54241 GCA_036788275.1 Thermonemataceae bacterium | reverse complement strand
GAAAAGGGTGCTTTTTGTTTTCAATGAGCGCTCTTTTCGGTATGTGAAAATTATATTTTAAAACCTATTTTTCCAAATCTCTTTGAGCAAAAAGTATTTAAGCAATCCCAGACCAAGACCTTGGCTCTGGGAAAGAAGGCTGATTTGCCAACATGAAATTTTAAAGCCGTTTAAATGGCTGCATTTTGCTGGATATTTCTTAATTTTGTGCTTCCTTCGCCAGAAAGCCCTAAGCCTATGACCTCCAAAGAAGAAAAGCTTCAAGCTTTTTCCCGCCTGCTCGACATCATGGATGAGCTACGCGAAAAGTGTCCTTGGGACCAAAAACAAACCATGCAGAGCCTCCGCCACCTCACGCTCGAAGAGAGCTATGAGCTTTCTGATGCCCTGCTGGAAGGAAATCTCGAAGACATC
The DNA here is from genome assembly GCA_036788275.1 of Thermonemataceae bacterium. Lineage (GTDB taxonomy): Bacteria > Bacteroidota > Bacteroidia > Cytophagales > Thermonemataceae > DAIQNQ01. The sequence continues at coordinate 53,827 of DAIQNQ010000001.1, read as the reverse complement.
AAAAAAGAACTCGGCGATGTGCTGCTGCATATCGTATTCTATTCTAAGATTGCTTCTGAAGGCAGCCATTTCGACATCAGCACCGTTATCCAAAGCCTCTGCGAAAAACTCATTCGCCGCCACCCGCATATCTACGGCGATACCAAGGTAGAAGGAGAGGAGCAAGTAAAGCAAAACTGGGAGAAAATCAAACAGCAAGAAGGGCAAAAATCGGTACTCTCCGGCGTGCCGCAGTCGCTGCCAGCGCTTATCAAAGCGATGCGCATGCAAGAAAAAGCCCGTGCCGTAGGCTTCGACTGGGAGGAAAAAAGCCAAGTATGGGAAAAGGTAAAAGAAGAGATGCAAGAGTTTGAGGCCGAGTTCAACCAAGCCCAAAGCTTTTCGCCCGAAGCCGCCGAGGGCGAGTTTGGCGATTTGCTTTTCTCTTTGGTCAATTACGCCCGCTTCATCAATATCAATCCCGAAACCGCCTTGGAGCGCACCAACAAGAAATTTATGAAGCGCTTTATGTATCTCGAAGAGCAAGCACGCCACATAGGCAAAAATTTAGATGAAATGAGCCTCGCCGAGATGGACGTGTTCTGGAACGAAGCCAAAAAATTATAATCAATGGACGAACTACACGAGGAAATAAGCCTCCACGAAGACGACTTCACTCTCTTTGAGCACCACCGTATCCAAGTGGACAAAGGCCAAAGCCCTGTGCGTATTGATAAATTTCTCACTGATAAAATTGCCAATGCCACTCGCAACAAGGTGCAGCATGCCATCGAAGCCGATTTTGTGAAGGTAAATGAACAGCCCGTAAAGGCCAATTACAAGGTCAAGCCTGCCGACCTCATTACCGTACACCTGCCACAGCCCCCACGCGATACCAGCATCTTGCCCGAAAATATCCCCTTGGACATTGTGTATGAAGATGAGGCACTCTTGGTGGTAAACAAACCCGCAGGCATGGTGGTACATCCTGCCCATCAAAACTGGACAGGCACGCTTGTCAATGCGCTTACCTATCACTTCCAAAACCTGCCTACCTCGCGCAATGGCGAAGAGCGTCCCGGTTTGGTACATCGCATAGACAAAGACACCTCCGGCCTTTTGGTGATTGCCAAAACGGAGCAAGCAATGACCTTCCTCGCCAAGCAATTCTTCGACCACAGCATTGAGCGTACCTACCAAGCCTTGGTATGGGGCGTACCCGAGCCTGCCGAAGGTACTGTTCGCAGCAACTTGGCGCGCCACCCCAAAGATCGCCGTATTGTGGAGGTCTTTCCTTATGAGGGCGAATGGGGCAAGCATGCTGTTACGCATTACCGCACCCTCAAGGCGATGCGCTATGTAACCTTGTTGGAATGCAAGCTCGAAACAGGGCGTACCCACCAGATACGCGCCCACCTCAAGCATATTGGGCATCCGCTCTTCAATGATGCGCCTTATGGCGGCGACAAAATCCTGAAAGGGACAACCTTTACCAAATACCGACAGTTTGTAGAAAATTGTTTTAAAATACTGCCTCGCCAAGCCTTGCATGCCAAGAGTTTGGGCTTTGTGCATCCCTACACCAAAGAGTATATGTACTTTGAGCAGCCCTTGCCCGAAGACTTTGCCCAAGGTTTGTCCAAATGGGAAAATTATGTAGTAGAGTAATTTTCCATGCCAAGCTGCAGCGCCGCCAAGGTTTTGTATTCTCTTTCTTCGTAAAGAATTTCCGAAAAATGCTTATATTGCAAAGCTATTTATCAAAGCCAAGAAATATTTTCTATGCTGCTAAAAGCTTCCTTGCGTACACCACCGCGCCGCATACAAGCCTTGTGGCTCTTGTGTATAGTATTTTTGTGCCTTTTCAGCCAATGCCACCCCGAAGCCACCGGAGGCATGGCCAAGCGCTATCACAATACCACCGCCAATTTTAATGGCTATTTTCTTTCCAAAAATCTCATTACAGAAATAGAAGCCACGCTTTTCCAAGACCGAAAAGACAATTACAATCGTATCTTACACGTATGGCCTGTGTTGGACACCAACCAGCTCAAAGGCCTTCAAAAAAAGACCGACGAGGCCGTGCGCCGTGCCGCCTTTGCCATTGAGCGTCATCCTAAGAGCGACTGGGTGGGCGATTGCTACGTACTTGTGGGCAAAGCACGTTTTTACCTGCGCGACTATGCCAGTGCCATCACCACCTTTAAGTACGTAAATACCCAAATCCAAAAGGAAGAAGCCCGTCAAGCAGCCCTTATCGAGCTGATGCGTGTGTATATTCATCAGAAAGACTACGACAATGCGGAGCTTGTCAAGAATCTATTGATAAAAGAAGGCGTGAGCAAGCAAAATCTGAGCTTGTTCTATTACACACAAAGTCATTATTACCGTGAGCGCAACGATTTTGCACTTACACTCAAGAGCTTAGACCTGCTCCTACCACTGCTTTCCAAAGGAGAAGTACGAGGGCGGCTGTATTTTTTGAAAGGGCAATTGCTGCAAAAAAATAATACAAGCGCCGAGGCATATAAAATGTATAAGAAAGTGTTGCGCAACAATCCTAACTACGAGCTTGCTCTCCAAAGCCGCTTGGCAATGCTCAAAAATAGCGACAGTACACGCAAGCCGGGCACGATGCGCAAAACATATCAGAAAATGCTGCGCGACGAAAAAAACAAAGATTATCTCGACAAAGTATATTATGATTTTGCCTTGTATGAAATCAAAAAGAACAATCTTCCACAAGGTATCCGCTACTTGCGCAATGCCACCCAAGTAAGCAAAAATAATCCCGGCCAAAAGGGCTTGGCCTTCCTCAAGCTCGGCGAGCTGTACTTTGATGTATTGCAAGAGTATGAGCTGGCCAAAACCTATTACGACTCTACCATACAGTTTTTGCCCAAAGATGAAGAAAACTATCAGAAAATAGCCAAAAGGCAACAAGTATTGGGCGATTTTGTGAAGCAAATCCAAACCATCCGCCTCGAAGACAGCCTGCAGCGTATGGGCAAGATGTCGTCGGAAGATTTATCGGCTTTCTTGGATAAAAATATCAATGAAAATCTGCTTCGCCAAGAGGCGCTGGAAGCAGAAGCTGCCAAGGAAAGAGCTAAAAATGAAGCCAAAAGCCAAAAAACTACGGGTACTTTGGCCGAGGCCGTAAGCACCCAACAAGGAGCTACTTGGTATTTCGACAACCCCAGTGTAGTGGCACAAGGCAAGCGTGAGTTTATAAAAAAATGGGGCAACCGCCCACTGAGCGACCATTGGCGTATTCGGAGCAGAGCTGCCCAGCTGCCCCCCGACCCGAACAGCGAGGAGGCCAGCTTGGATTTGCTGGCCGAGCAATCGCCCGAAGCACTGCGCAAAGCGCAGGTAGCCGAAATCAAGAAGGAAGTGATGGAGGCTATTCCGCGCAGTGCGGAGCAGCTGACGGCCTCCCACAAGAAGATAGAAGAGGCGGTATATCAGCTTGGAAAGATTTATCATTTTCAGTTAGAAGAATACCCCGATGCTTACAAAAGCTACGAAGACCTCTTGCGGCGCTACCCTGTTACCGGCTATGAGCCGGAGGTTTTGTACCTGCTGTATTTGGCTGCCAAAGAAATGAAAAATGAAGCGGCTATGCGCCAACACGCCATCCTTGCGCAAACGAAGTATCCTAATGCCGTTTATACCAAACTGATTATCAATCCCAACTTTTTGTCCGAAAACAAGGCCAATGAAGAGCAAGCGGCCAAGCTGTATGAAGAAGCCTACAAGCATTTTGAAAGGCGCAAATACGAGCAGGCAGTGGCTGTACTGAGCCAGCTGGAAGGGCAATACCCCAACAGTTCCCTGCAAGACCGTGTCGCTTTTTTGAAAATTTTGTCTTTAAGAAATAGCCTTTCACCTGCACTTTATAAGGAATCATTGAATAACTTTGCCAAGGCGTATCCCGAAAGCGAGCTCAAAGAATACGCAGAAAAGCTTTACAAAGACCTCGCACCCGAAGACGCACCTGTGCCCCTTACACCACAAAAAAGCAATACAGCACCCAAATAATGCTAACAAGACCTCAACCCAAATTATTATTATATCTATGTTGAAAATCGAAAAAGGGAAGTACTATCTCTGGATTAAAGCCTTGTGGATGAGTTTTGCGATAGGCTTACTCTTTGTATTTTTAGTGATATGGAGCATCCACGTAAATTTTTTGGGGCTCTTCGGAGAAATGCCCAGCCTCGAAGCCCTCGAAAACCCCCGCAGCGAGCTTTCCTCTGAGATGTACTCTGCCGACGGCAAGCTTATGGGCAAGTATTTCTTGGTAAATCGTTCGCCCATCGAATACGACGAAATCTCACCTTACGTCATCAATGCCCTTTTGGCCACAGAAGATGTACGCTTCGAGGAGCACTCTGGCGTGGATTTTCGAGCCGTAGTACGTGCCGTTACAGGTCTCGGCAAAGAGGGAGGTGCCAGTACGCTCACGCAGCAGTTGGCCAAAAACCTCTTCGATACCCGTTCAGAAACACGCCGAGGAAAGCTTACCAAAGTGAGATATGTGGGGAAATTTATCGTCAAAATCCAAGAATGGATATTGGCCATTCGCTTGGAGAGAAATTATACCAAGAAGGAAATCTTGTCCATGTACCTCAATACCTGTGAGTTTGGAAGCAATAGCTTCGGCATACAAACTGCCTCCAAAACCTTTTTTAGCAAAGAAGCCAGTGAGTTGGGTCTGCTCGAAGCTGCTATGCTCGTAGGCATGCTCCAAGCGCCCACACGATACAGCCCCATAAGCAACCCTGAGCGCTGCCTAAAGCGTAGAAATGTGGTATTGAGCCAGATGATGAAATATAATTTTATCTCCAGAGCCGATTTTGATGCCGCCAAAACACAAGCCCTTGCTTTGCAATACAAGCCCGACGACAATACCACGGGCATTGCGCCGTACTTTCGCAATGAAGCCCTCAAATTCTTGAAAGAATGGGCCAAGGAAAAAGGCTATCCCGAAGATTTTATTTATACCGGAGGACTCAAAATATATACTACCATAGACTCGCGCGTGCAGCACTATGCCGAAGAGGCCATGGTAAACCACATGAAAGAGAAGCAACAACTCTTTTATACGCGCTGGAAAGGCCGCAACCCTTGGGTAGATGAATACGGGCGCGAAATTCCCAATTATATTGAAAAAGAAGCCCGTAAAACATACGCCTACCGCCTTTACAAAAATGCCTTGGGCGACGACGAGACCGCCATCTTCAAAGAAATGAACAAGCCCAAAAAGATGAAGGTCTTTACTTGGGACAGCCCCAATTTTGAGAAAGACACCGTACTCAGTTCCATGGATTCTATCCGTTATTTCAAGCATTTTCTTCATGCCGGATTTATGGCGATGGAGCCCAAAACAGGCAATATTCGTGCTTGGGTAGGGGGCATCAATTATAAATACTTCCAATACGACCACGTAAAACAAGGCAAACGCCAACCCGGCTCTACTTTTAAGCCTATCGTATATGCCGCCGCCCTTGATATGGGCTATACGCCTTGCTACGAGATGATAGACCGCCCTGTGGTTTTCAGTGGCTGGATTCCTCGCAATAGCTACGGCTCTTTTACAGGAGCTTCGCTTACGCTGCGCAAAGCCTTGGGGATGTCGGTAAACTCTATCGCTGCTCAAATTATGAAAGACCTCGGTCCTGATGTGATTATCAAATATGCCAAAAATTTGGGCATCGAAACGCCCCTGCCGCGGGTAGCCTCCATCTGCTTAGGTTCGAGTGCAGTTTCTATGTACGAGTTGTTGGGGGCTTATGGAGTATTTGCCAACCGAGGCTACCATACCAAACCGCAGATGATTACCAAAATCTTGGACAAAGACGGCAAGATACTCGAAGAGTTCTCTCCCGAAATAAAAGAGGTGCTTAGCGAGGAGGTGGCATATCAGATGATTCACATGCTCCGTGCTGCCCTCGAAGCCGGAGGTACTTCCACTCGCTTATCTCTGCATGGGGATATCACCGTGAGAAATGACATTGGTGCTAAAACAGGAACTACCCAAAACAACGCTGATGCTTGGTTTGTGGGGCTCACTCAAGACCTTATGGGCAGCGTGTGGGTGGGTGGCGACGATATGAACATCCGCTTCCTTAGTATTTTCGATGGGCAGGGGGCTATGCTGGCCTTGCCGATGTATGGCAAGTTTATGCAGAAAGTTTATGCCGACAAATCTCTGTCGTACAAAAAAAGACCCTTCGAGAGGCCTGAGCGCTTGCGTGTGGAGTTGGATTGCAACAAAGTGCGTGAAGAGCGACCGCGTATCAGCCGCTATGATGAAAAAGAGGATAAAAATAAGCGTAGCAGCAACTAAGTAGGCTTTGTTGGTATATGGAAAAAGATTTCAAACAGCAGCTGTCTTCTTTGCCCACACAACCGGGTGTGTATAAGTTCTTGGACAAAGAGCAAGATATTATCTATGTGGGGAAAGCTAAAAACCTGAAAAACAGGGTCAGTTCTTATTTTACCGATGCCAAGCAGCACTCTCGCAAAACGCTTCGCTTGGTATCGCAGATTGCTGCTTTGGAGTTTACCATTGTCAATACCGAGCTGGATGCCCTACTGCTTGAAAACAGCCTTATCAAGCAATATCAGCCCAAATACAACATCTTGCTCAAAGACGACAAGAGCTATCCCTATATCTGCGTATCAAAAGAGCATTTCCCGAAAGTGTTCAGTAGTCGTCGGCTCGACCGCCGGCAGGGCACATTCTATGGCCCTTTTTCCAATGTAAAGGCCATGAACGCCTTGTTAGATTTGATACAGCGCTTGTACAGCATTCGTACTTGCAGCTTGGCAATGAGTCCCGAAAATATCGCCGCCGGAAAATTCAAAGTCTGTTTGGAATACCACCTCAAAAACTGTAAAGGCGGCTGCGAAGGCCTGCAAAGTGAAGAAGATTACCTTCAAGAAATACAGCAAGTACACCAAATTTTGAAAGGCAATATCGCCGAGGTAGCCCAGCATTTTAAAGAAGAGATGCAGCGCCACGCCGAGGCACTGGCCTTTGAGAAGGCGCAAGAGTACAAGGAAAAGCTGGATTATCTGCAGATTTTTCAGGAGAAATCATTGGTCGTCAATCCCAAAATTACTGACTTGGCCGTCATCACCATTTCTTCGGAAGAAGAGAGCGCTTTCTTGAATTTTTTAGATATTAAAAATGGGGCAGTGATCCACGCCGACACCTTAGAAATAGCCAAGCGCCTCGACGAGAGCGATACCGAGCTGCTGCTCCACGCCCTGCTGCGCCTGCAAGAGAAATACAGTTCCACGACCAAGGAAATCCTCACCAATATCGAAATGCCCGAAGAGGAAATCGCCCATTTCAGCTTTTCAACCCCCAAGATAGGCGACAAGCGCAAGCTGGTGGAGATGTCGCTCAAAAATGTACTCTTTGCCAAAAAAGAAAAACTCAACCGCCAAGAAGCCCAAGCCGACCGCGGGCAGCGTGTGTTGGAAAAGCTCAAGACCGACCTGCGCATGCAAGATTTGCCCCTGCATATCGAATGCTTCGACAATTCCAACATCCAAGGCAGCTATCCGGTAGCCGCGATGGTGTGTTTCAAGAATGCCAAGCCTGCCAAGCGCGATTATAGACATTTTCATATCAAAACCGTAGAAGGGCCTAATGATTTTGCCTCGATGTACGAAATTGTAAGCCGCCGCTACAAGCGCCTCCAAGAGGAAGCCCAGCCGCTGCCGCAGTTGGTAGTGGTAGATGGGGGCAAAGGGCAGCTCAGTGCTGCTGTGCAAGCCCTCAAAGATTTGGGCTTGTATGGCAAAATGGCTATTATCGGTATTGCCAAGCGCTTGGAGGAGATATATTTTCCCTACGACGAGTTTCCATTGCACCTCAGCAAAAAGTCAGAATCTTTGCGCTTACTGCAACACCTGCGCGACGAAGCCCACCGCTTTGCCATTACCTTTCATCGCGATACCCGCAGCAAGGGCAGTATCCAAACGGTGCTGGCCGAGATAGAGGGCATTGGAGAAAAGACCGCCCAAAAGCTTTTGCAGCATTTCAAAGCGGTAAAAAATATCAAAGATGCCTCTTTAGAGGAGCTTGCCGAGGTGTTGGGCAAGGCCAAAGCAGAGAAAGTGCTCCGGTTTTTTCAGAAAGATAAAGAAGCATAAAAAAGGTGGCTTTGTAGAGAAAAGCTTTTAAAACCACCCCTAACCCCTCCTTTTTAAGGAGGGGAATTTAGAACCCAATAACTTTTAGTATAATAGGCAAGCACTATTTTTTAGGCTTCTTGCTGCATCAAGAAAGCTTCCCATTCGGCTTTGGCTTGGCCTTTGAGCACACGGGGAAATTTGTTTTGGCCGCCTTCTCTTCCTCTGGCTTTCATCCAACGATAGAAAGTATCGGTAGGCAATATGTTTACAAAAATATCTTTGAGGGCAGCGGAGCGCTCCACGCGGTAGTCGTCGTTGAGGATTTTGAGCTTTTCGTCGAGGAGCATTTTGAAACTTTCCGCATTGACGGGGTCATTGGTGCCAATATACCATTGATGGGCAAAGAGCGTGTCGTGCGGAACGCCAATTACAGTAAATTCCTTTATATCAACGTTGAGTTCGTTGCTTACCAGCTCGATGGCCTTGTTCATATTGTCCACCGAGAGGTGTTCGCCGCAAAGGCTGAAGAAGTGCTTGGTACGTCCGGTGATGATGATTTCGCTGCGGGCTTTGTCCACCAAGCGCACTGTATCGCCGATGAGGTAGCGCCATGCGCCCGCACAAGTGCTGAGGAGGATTGCGTAGTCTTTCCCTTCTTCGATTTCGTGGAGCATATAAGCCTCCGGCCTTTCTATGATTTCGCCGTTAGCATTGAAATTTTTGTCATTGAAGGGGACAAATTCAAAGAACATGCCATTGTCAAGCACCAATTGCAGCTCGCCATCGGGGCGCGTTTGGTAGGCAATAAAGCCTTCGGAGGCCAAGTAAGTTTCGATATAGATAAGCGGCTTGCCCAATAACTTTTCAAAACTTTTCTTATAAGGCTCAAAAGCTACCCCTCCATAGGTATATACTTGCAGGTTAGGCCATATCTCGTGGATATGTTTTACTTGATAATGGGCGATGATTTTTTCGAGCAAAATCTGAATCCAAGCGGGTACACCTGCCAAAAAGCCGATATTCCATTTGGGCGCTTGCAGCACTATTTCTTGGAGTTTGGCATTCCAGTCAGAATTTTTAGCGATTTTCTTGCCCGGCTTATAAAAATGCTGGAACCAAAAAGGAATCTGTCCGGTGGTGATACCGCTCAGGTCGCCCTCAAAATAAGTGCCTTGGTGGTGGAGGTGTGTACTGCCCCCCAGCATCAACATCCCCGACTGAAAGAGCTCACTGGGCAGGTTGTCGTAGTTGGAAAGGCTTAAAAGTTGGCGAATACCTGTCTTGCGGATTTGCTTAATCATCGCCTTGGTGATGGGGATATTCTTGGATGAGGTCTCCGAAGTGCCCGAGCTGAGTGCAAAGTATTTCACGATGCCTTTCCAAGAAACGTCTTTTTCACCCGCTTTGGCTTTGTGCCACCAATCGTTAAACATCTTGTTGTAGCTAAAGGCCGGGATGCGCTCTTTATAGAGCTTGTAAAAATCTTGGCTATCTTCTGGCAGCGCTTGTATGAGGCGGATAATCTCTTCAAACTGGTAGGCTTTGCCAAAGCCCGTGTTGCGGGCGGTGGTCAGAAGTTTGAGCAGCTCTTTCTTTTGTAATACAAAAGGGTCTTTGGGTTTTTCTGCTCTGCGTTTTTTTCTTAAATTTATACCTTCTTTAAGAAGTTTTCCAAGTATTGCCATGTCATCTTCGTTTTGGGTGAATCTATATCATCAGCGAAGCCCCTGCTCGAAAGCAGGACATTGAGATAGTAAAAATATCATAAAAAAATAAGACTGCAAAACAAATTAGAAAAATGCAAAATACTATCCAGCAAAACTACCAATCCTTGCGCCAAGCATTACCCTCCGAGGTGCTGCTCGTAGCTGTAAGCAAAACCAAGCCCATAGAAGACCTCCTGCAAGCTTATGAGGCAGGTTGTCGTGATTTTGGGGAGAATAAAGTACAGGAAATGCAGCCCAAATACGAGGCTTTGCCCAAGGATATTCGCTGGCACCTTATTGGCCATCTCCAAAGCAATAAGGTGAAGTATATCGCCCCTTTTGTACATTGCATCCATTCTATTGATAGCCTTAAACTCTTGCAAGAAGTAAACAAGCAGGCCGCCAAGGCAGGCCGCGTGATAGACTGCCTCTTACAGGTTTTCATCGCTGAGGAGGATACCAAGTTTGGGCTTTCTTTTGAAGAAGCCGAAAATCTGCTTACTTCCGAGGAAATAAAATCTTTAAAAAATACAAAGATTACAGGCCTCATGGGCATGGCTACTTTTACGGAAGATGAAGCACAGATACACAGGGAGTTTCGCAGCTTGGCCGATTTTTTTGCCCGCGCACAAGCCTACAACGACGGCGAGCGCATCGTCTTAGAAACCCTCTCAATGGGTATGAGCGGCGACTATGCCTTGGCCATCGAAGAAGGAAGCAATTTGGTACGGGTGGGAAGTGCTATTTTTGGCAGCCGATAAAGGAGTTTTTACAATAAAGCAAAAAGCCTGTCAGTCTTGAAGAGCTGACAGGCTTTGCAATTACACCTAAACAATACTTTGACCTAAGCCAGAAACTTCTCTACCGAGGTATAAGGCAAATTGAAGGCATCGGCCACACCTTGATATACCACTTCGCCCTGAATCACGTTTAAGCCTAATTTCAGGTCATTGGCCTCTTTGCAAGCAACTTTCCAACCCTTGTTGGCTAGTTGTATGACATAGGGCAAGGTAGCATTGGTAAGCGCCAGCGTAGAAGTGTAAGGCACTGCTCCGGGCATATTGGCCACGCAGTAGTGTACTACATCATCTATGATATAAGTAGGGTCTTCGTGGGTGGTAGGCTTGCAAGTTTCGATACAGCCGCCTTGGTCCACAGCCACATCTACCACCACCGTACCGGGGCGCATTAGTTTGAGCATATCGCGTGTGATAAGGTGGGGGGCTTTGGCTCCCGGAATCAGTACGCCGCCGATGATGAGATCGGAGGTCTGAATCGCCTCTCTGATATTGTAGTGGTTCGACATCATGGTACGCACATTGGCAGGCATGATATCGGAAAGCTCGCGCAGGCGGGGCAGGCTGATGTCCATAATGATTACATTGGCACCCATTCCTGCAGCCATTTTGGCGGCATTGGTACCTACGATACCGCCTCCCAAAATCAGCACATTGGCGGGCATTACACCCGGTACACCACCGAGCAAGATACCACGGCCTTTGAGGGGTTTTTCTAAGTATTTTGCACCTTCTTGGATAGACATTCGTCCGGCTACTTCCGACATCGGAATAAGCAAGGGCAAGCTTCTGTCGGCTTTTTCTACGGTTTCGTAGGCCAAGCACACCGCCTTGCTGGCCATCATGGCCTTGGTAAGCGGCTCATAAGAGGCAAAGTGGAAATAGGTAAATACGAGTTGGTCTTGGCGAATCAGGCCATATTCCGACTCAATCGGCTCTTTTACCTTCACAATCATTTCGGCAGCCTGATATACCTCCTCTATGGTGTCGAGCAGAACTGCTCCCGCGCCACGATAAGCCTCATCACTGAAGCCGCTGCCTACGCCGGCAGATTTCTGTACATATACTGTATGGTTAAACTTTTTCAGCTCAGCCACCCCCGCCGGCGTAAGTGCCACACGGTTTTCATTATTTTTAATTTCTTTTGGGACTCCAATAATCATGTTGATAAGAGTTTTTTTGCGCCGCAAATATAATTATATTTATACCAGATAGGAAAATTTTTTTGAGAATGCTGCTTCAAAATTTCTGTATATTGCCCCGCTAAAGTGGCCAAAGCCCTTCAAAATCTCAAATTTTATTTTTTAATATACAAGATGGAACAGTTTAGTATCTTTTTTCGCCTTGGGCTGGAGCACATTGCCGACATCCAAGGCTACGACCACATTCTTTTTATTATAGCCCTCTGCGCGGTGTATAGCTTTCGTAATGGCAAAGCCTTGCTTATTCTGGTTACGGCCTTTACCTTGGGGCACAGCCTCACCTTGGCTTTGGCCGTATTAGATGTGGTGCGGGTATCGGAAGAACTGATAGAGATGCTCATTCCTGTTACAATTTTGCTCACGGCGCTTTTCAACATTATCCGCCGCCCGGAGGCCGAAGTCCAGAAACCATATTTTCGCTATGCAATGGCCTTGTTTTTTGGCTTGATTCACGGCTTGGGTTTTTCTAATTACTTGCGCACACTTTTATTGCAAAGCAAGGCAATAGGCTGGCCTTTGTTTGCGTTTAATGTAGGACTGGAAGCAGGACAACTCCTAATAGTTTTTGGAATTCTACTGCTTTGTTTTATCTTTGTTGAACAGCTGCGCCTGCGTATGCGCGATTGGACAGTCTTCTTATCGGGCATTGCTTTTGGCGTATCGCTTTCTATCTTGATAGAGCAGCTTCTTGGAGCAGCTTAATATCTTTAATCTTTTACCTCATCAAAAATACGCTTATCGAAATGAAGAAAAGTTTTTTACTATTTTTAGGAGCCATGTGGCTTTTGGGGCAGGCCGGTGCGCAGCATACCAGCTCCAAGTTTGAGCAACTGGGTACAGAGTTGCCCACACCCAATAGCTTCCGTACTGCCGACGGCTCGCCCGGCCATGAGTATTGGCAGCAAAAAGCCGATTATAAAATTCGTGTGTCTTTGGACGACGAGAAGCAGTTTATCAAAGGCAGCGAAACCATCACTTATACCAACAACTCGCCCACCGAGATTCGCTACCTCTGGCTGCAACTCGACCAGAACCTCTACGACAAAAATTCTGATACCTACAAGACCCAAAACGGCTCTTTCGATGGGACGGCCAACTTCGGCACCATGCGTATGATTTATGGCATGGCCTCAGGTGGTGGTTATACCATTGCCAATGTGCGCGATGCTAAAGGCAAGCCCTTGGCGCATACCATCAACAAAACCATGATGCGCATAGACCTGCCTCAGCCTCTCAAGGCACGTGGAGGAAGCTTTACTTTCTCTCTGGATTGGAGCTTTTTTGTGCAAGATGCCAACAAAATGGGCGGTCGTGGTGGCTACGAATACTTTCCTGCCGACAAGAACTACCTCTATGAAATGGCACAGTGGTTTCCCAGAATGTGTGTATTTGATGATGTAAACGGCTGGCAAAACAAGCAGTTTTTGGGTCAAGGCGAGTTTGCCCTTACTTTTGGCGATTATGAAGTAGCCATTACCGTGCCTTCCGACCATATCGTGGCTTCTACCGGAGAGCTGCAAAATGCCAAAGAGGTACTCACTGCCCAGCAAATCAGTCGCCTCAAGCAAGCTGAAAACACTAAAAATCCGGTACTCATTGTAACGCAAGAAGAAGCCGTACAAGCCGAAAAATCAAGAGCAAGTACCCAAAAAACTTGGGTTTATAAAGCTCAAAATGTACGTGACTTTGCTTGGGCAAGTTCTCGTAAGTTTATTTGGGATGCGATGCAAGTACCTTTGGGAGGTAAAAAAGTATGGGCAATGTCTTATTTCCCCAAAGAGGGCAATCCGCTCTGGGGCGACAAGTCCACCCATACCGTAGCGCATACCCTGCGTGTATATTCCAAATATACTTTCGATTATCCTTATCCCGTGGCTATTTCGGTACACGGCCCTGTATTTGGGATGGAGTACCCCATGATTTGCTTCAATGGTGGCCGCCCCAATCCTGATGGTACTGTACCCGACCGTACCAAGTACGCGATGATTTCGGTGATTATCCACGAAGTAGGGCACAATTTCTTCCCCATGATTGTAAACTCCGATGAGCGCCAGTGGTCATGGATGGACGAAGGCCTGAATACCTTTATGCAGTACCTTACCGAGGTAGAAGTACCCGGCTTGGAATGGGCTGCAGACGTGAGCAATCCTTATCCTTCCAGCAGAGGCCCCGCGCGCAATATCGTAAATTACATGAAAAGCGACCCCAAAACACAGGTGCCTATCATGACTAACTCCGAGCAGATTACGCAGTTTGGCGGCAATGCTTATGGCAAACCTGCCACGGCACTCAATATCCTCCGCGAAACAATCATGGGCAAGGAGCTTTTCGATTATGCTTTCAAGAGCTATTCCAACAAATGGAAATTCAAGCATCCTGAGCCTGCCGATTTCTTCCGCACCATGGAAGATGCCTCCGGTGTGGATTTAGATTGGTTCTGGAGAGGTTGGTTTTATACCACCGAGCCTTGCGATATATCGCTTGAAGAAGTACTAGCCTATAAATTGGGCAAGCCCGAAAATACCGTACTCGAAACCAAAGAGGCCAATC
>DAIQNQ010000001.1:38162-39336 GCA_036788275.1 Thermonemataceae bacterium | reverse complement strand
GCCTATAAATTGGGCAAGCCCGAAAATACCGTACTCGAAACCAAAGAGGCCAATCAACAAAGCTTCGAGAACATCTTTGCACGTATGGAACAAAATGGTCTCAAGCCCAAGGAAGAGGAAAAAGCCTTGGCCAAAGAGGGAAACTATTTCTATACCGTAAAAGTGAAAAATGTAGGAGGTCTGTTGATGCCGCTCATCGTACAGATGAAGTTCAAAGATGGCAGCACCCGCATAGACTACATTCCGGCGGAGGTATGGCGCTTGAATCCTGAACGGGCTTCCAAAGTGTTTGTTACCGACAAAGAAGTGGTAGAATTTCTCATAGACCCACGCTTGGAAACCGCCGATATTGATACCAACAACAATATCTTCCCACGCAAAGCCCAAGACAGCAAGTTTGACGAAATCAAAAGAAACTAAGCTTTAAAAGAGAATTTGCCAAAAGCCCCTCAGGTTTTCAAAACTTGAGGGGCTTTTTTTAGTCTTTCTTCACCATCGCCCACAGCGCTTCGGCCAAGTGCATCGCCTTGCGGTCTGTACCATCTTTGATTTGGTGGCGGCAACTCGTGCCCGAAGCCACTACCCAAGCATCTTGGGGCAGGCTGCGCAGTGCCGGAAAAAGCACCAGCTCGCCAATCTGCATAGATACCTCGTAGTGCTCCTGCTCGTAGCCGAAGCTGCCCGCCATACCACAGCAGCCCGAAGGAATCAGGTGCATTTCGCAGTTGGGAACAAAGGAGAGCACTTTTTTGGTGTAAGTCATCGAAGAGAGCGCTTTTTGGTGGCAGTGCCCATGTACTTTGATGATGCGCTTTTCGGGATTGTCGAACTGCTCCTTATGCAGGTGTCCGGCCTCTATTTCAGCAGCCAAAAACTCCTCCAGTAAGAAGCTGTGTTGGGCAAGTTTTTCGGCCTTTGGCTGCATATTGCCGCGCATCAGGTCTATGTATTCATCTCTGAAGGAAAGAATGGCCGAAGGCTCTATGCCTATCAGGGGCATTTCTTCGCTTACCAAAGGGGCAAGGGCTTGGATATTCTGATAAGCAATTTTGCGGGCTTGGCGCAGCAAACCTTTGGAGAGATAGGTGCGGGCGCTCTCTTGGTGGGCGGTCAAGCGCACCTCATAGCCCAAGGCATTGAGCAACAAGATGGTTTTGATGCCTACTTCGGTATC
>DAIQNQ010000001.1:36499-38062 GCA_036788275.1 Thermonemataceae bacterium | reverse complement strand
GGCATCGTAGTATTGCTGCAAAAACTCCGCCTTGAGCTTGGCCACGTCCACATTGGAGGGGCATTCCGACTTACAGCCCTTGCAGCTGATGCACAAATCCATCACCTCTTTGATTTCCTCGTGGTCGAAGCGATTGCTTTTGTGCGAGTGAGTGAGGTACTCGCGCAAAATATTGGCACGGGCGCGCGTAGTATCTTGCTCATTGCGGGTGGCCATATAGCTGGGGCACATCGTACCGCCCGAAAGGTGCGAGCGGCGGCATTCGCCTGCTCCGTTGCACTTTTCGGCCAAGCGCAAAATCCCCAAATCCTTCTCGAAGCTCAGGGTAGTTTCTATGGCTACTTCTTGCTGCCCGGCCTCATAGCGCAGGTGGCTATCCATCGGGGGCGCATCTACAATTTTGTTGGGATTGAAGATATTGTCGGGGTCGAAGGTATATTTGATGCGGCGCAGCAGCTCGTAGTTTTCCGGGCCAATCATAAGTGGGATAAACTCCGCCCTGAGCCGCCCGTCGCCGTGCTCGCCACTCAAAGAGCCTTGGTATTTTTTTACGAGCAGGGCAGTCTCTTCGGCCACCTTGCGGAAGAGGCGATGCCCTTCGGCAGTTTTGAGGTTGATGATAGGGCGCAGATGCAGCTCGCCGCTTCCGGCATGAGCGTAGTGTACGGAGTAAAGGCCGTATTTGTCCAGCATTTTATTGAATTCGGCAATATAGGCAGGCAGCTGCTGTACATCCACGGCTGTATCTTCTACCACACATACCGCTTTGGCATCGCCGGGGATATTGGCCAGCAGCCCCAAGCCGGCATTGCGCAGCGCCCACACTTTGGGAATGTCCTCGCCTTGGAGGATAGGATAATGATGCCCCAAGCCTTCGGCTTCTAAGGCCGCTACCAAGGCCGCTGCTTTTTGGTCGGCTTCTTCGGCACTTTCTGCGTTCAGCTCTACGGCCAAGATGGCCTGTGGGTCGCCCTGCACAAAGAAGCGGTTTTTTTGTTGCTCCGTATTGGTTTTGGTGCATTCCAAGATGTAGTGGTCTATCAGCTCCGAGGCATTGGGCGATGCCTGTACCGCCAGCAAGTTGGCGCGCAGTGCCTCATCAATACTTTGGCAATGAATACATACCAAGCGCTTGTGGGGTGGGGGCAGGGGCAGCAGGCGCAGGGTGATTTCGGTGATGAGTGCCAAAGTGCCCTCAGAGCCTGTGAGCAGCTTGCAGAGGTCGAAGGGCTGGCCTTCGGGCGCAAAGGGTTGCATATCGAGCAGCAGGTCGAGGGCATAGCCTGTGTTGCGGCGAGGAATGCTGCTCTTGGGGAAATGCTTGCGGATGCGCTCCTGCACCCCTTCAGAAGATAACAACTGCTTGATGGTGCGGTAGGCATTTCCTTCCAAGCTTTTCAATTTCAACTTATCGGCATATTGCTCCGGCGAAAGGGCTTCAAATAGCACTTCTGAGCCATCGCTTAGGAGCGCTTTGATGGCCAGCACGTGTTCGCGCGTGCTGCCGTAAATCATCGAATTAGAACCACAAGAATTGTTGCCCACCATACCGCCTATCATGGC
>DAIQNQ010000001.1:21526-36399 GCA_036788275.1 Thermonemataceae bacterium | reverse complement strand
TATTGTTTGGCAAAGCGGATGAGCGCTTGGAGGTCTGCCGAGTGCTTGGGATAAGCCACTGCCAGTGGCAGCTCTCGGTACATAGAGGCATCGGTGGCATAGAGGCGACGCATTTTTTCATCATAAAAAAACTCGCCTTCCAGCTGCTTGCGGAGCTGTTCGAGAGGGGTATCGGCTTGTCGAAACATAAAGTCGTAGAGAAAAGGAAATGACTACAAGATACTACAATGAAGCGTTTGAGGAAAGTGTTTTTTCTAAAAAAGCCAAAATCTTCTCTGCACCGCCTTTGTGGGCTTGAATGTAGTTGCGTGCTTTTTGTCCCATCTTTTTGCGCAGGCTTTCTTGATGGTAGAGCTGGTCAAAAGTTTTTTTCAGCTCGGCCACATTGCCGATGCGGAAGGCCACTTCTTCGGCGAGCAAGTCGAGGGCTTCTTGGTATTTGTGGTATTTGTGAGGGCCAAATATCACGGGTGCGCCGAAGCATACGGCCTCTAAGATATTGTGCAGGCCGCTGCGAAAAGCACCGCCCACATAGCAAATATCGGCATATTGATAGAGCTGCGAGAGCATGCCCACATTGTCTATAATCAGAATATCGCTTTGCTGCAAGGCTTCGGGCGTGGCTTGGGAGAAACGTATAGAAGGCTTTTGGAGATTTTTGCCCAAAGTTTCGATATTGGCCTCTACGATATTGTGTGGGGCAATGATGATACGACAAGGCACTTGCAGTTGGTTGATGAAGGGGATGAGCACTTGGAGGTCTTCGTCCCAGCAGCTGCCTATTACCCATACAAAGTGCCCTTGGGCAAAGGTGGCGGCCAAAGGAATGGACTCCGGCGCTTGGCTGATAGCCCATACGCGGTCGAAGCGGGTGTCGTGGGCAATACTTACCGACTCAAGGCCAATGTTTTGTAAGAGTTGGAGCGAGGCCTCGTTTTGCACAAAAATATGCTTAAATACGGCCAGTACCTTGCGATAAAAAGCTCCATACGGCTGAAAGAAGATTTGCGAAGGGCGAAAAATAGCAGAAAATAAGTAGCAAGGAATCTGCCTTTGGCCAATGGCCGTGAGGTGATAGTACCAAAGCTCATATTTTACGAAAAAGATGATTTCGGGCTGGACAAGGTCTAAAAACTCTTGGGCATGGCGGTGGCTGTCTAAAGGCAAATAAGAAACAATATCTGCCAAAGCACTTTCTTTTTGCACCTCATAGCCCGAAGGCGAGAAGAAAGTGAGCACAATACGCAAGTGTGGATAGCGCTGCCGCAGCTGCTCCAACACAGGGCGCGCCTGCTCGTATTCGCCCAGAGAGGCACAATGTACCCAAGCTCGCCTTGCAGTGCCTTGGCCTTGCAGGGCAGCGCGCAGCTTGGTAAAAAGCTGCTTTTGCCCCTCGTAGAGAAGCCTTGCCTTGGGATTAAAAATAGCCACAAGTGGCAGGAAGCCTCTGAAACAAGCTAAAAAAATATTGTAAAAGAATAAAGTCATGTAATTGTATAAATCGCTCAGCCTGCAAAGATAAAAGAAAGCTGGCAGTAGCACAAACGCTGCTTAAAGTTGCTCCATCTGAAAATTGAGATAGGCATTTTGCAGCTCTTTGAGCAGCTTTTCAGATTTTTGGGCGGTGAGTATCCTGGTACCCGCCTCGAAAGTATCGGTGGCTTTTTGGTATTCTTCCAACTCAATATATAATTGCGCCAAGTGGTAATAAGTGGCCTCGTAGGCAGGATGCAAGGCCAAAAGTTGTTCATAATAAGCCAAAGCCTTTTGGTTTTCTTGCAAGGCGCGGTATTCAGTGGCCAAAGCATAAAGCAAGAAGGCATCTTGGGGGCTTTCTTCGAGCATTTGGTGGAGTTGGGCAAGGCGGTTCATTTCTTTGAATTGAATTTAAAAATAGACTGCAAAGATTGCCATGATTCTGCTATTTTACAAGTAATGCACATATCTTCAAAATGTTACATTCTCTTTGAAAAGATGCCTGAGCATTGCAGTTTTGGAGCGCAGAAAGGTACAAAAGATTATTCTTGTAAGTTTTTTGCAACTTACAAATAATATTATAACTTTACCGCCGATAAGCAGTATTAACCAAAATTTTACGGTTTGTGGAAGAGCATAAAGAATATCAAGACAGAGAAAATTCGGAAATCTATTCCAAAAGAGTAAAAGCGGGCAAAAGAACCTACTTCTTTGATGTAAAGTCCACCCGTGGCAATGATTTCTACCTCACGATTACCGAAAGCAAAAAGCGATTCAAAGATGAGGGGTATTTCTACGAAAAACACAAAATATTTCTTTACAAAGAAGACTTTGGAAAGTTTTTGGAGGCGCTCAACGAAGCAGTAGCACATATTCAAAAAGATTTAATGCCTGATTTTGACTTTGCACAATTTGATGAAAAAGAGGAGCAAGACAGCCTCAACGCAGCTCCCTCGTCTGAAAGCGATGTGCTCTCCGACGATTCGGAACTTAAATGGGACTAAGTGCCTCAGCAATGAAATTGGGAACTTTAAAAACTGTTTAAAGTTCCCAATTTTCTTAAAATCGCCCCGCAGCCACTAAATTATGAGTGTACTTCCTTCTAATCCTCAATACAGACCTGCCGTTTTTTGGCTCAAAACACTCCTTGTTTTGGCGGCTGTTTGGTTCTTGGCGTATGTATTTTCTACAATTCTTTTTTATTTCATAGTTTCGATTATCATTTCGGCTATTCTTACGCCGATCGTCAATTACATCAATAATATACAAGTTTTCAAAACCAAAATCCCACGTATTTTGGCGGTGTTGGTGGCGGTGGCACTTTTGGTATTAGTGGTGTATCTTTTTGTTACGCTTTTCATTCCTTTGGTATCCGACCAGATAAAGCTCATTCGTTCTATCGAGATTGAGGAGCTTGCCAAGCGCATTACTTTGCCTTTGGCCGGTGTGGAGCAGTTTCTGATACAGCGTTTCAATGTAGAGCGCGAGGCTGGCTTCATTGTGAAGGATTTGAGTAATATTTTGGTGGATTTTGTAGAAAAGCTCCAGTTTGGAGAGTTGCTTAGTGATATTCTCGGTTGGGTAGGCTCACTTTCGGTGGCTACATTGGCCATTTCTTTCTTTACCTTTTTCCAACTCTACGAGCGTGGCTTGGTGCGCAAAAGATTGATTGCCCTGATTCCCAACCAATATTTCGAGATGATGATTACCATCTTGTACAAAGTAGAGCGTCTGCTTTCTAATTATCTTTTGGGAATTTTATTAGAAACATTTTCTATTTTCAGCATCTTGGCCTTGGGGCTTACCTTGTTCAATATCAAATATGCCTTTACGATTGCAGCATTGGCCTCTTTAATTAATTTTATTCCTTATATCGGGCCACTTTCAGGCTTCATTTTTGGCTTGCTGGTGGGTATTTCCAGCATCACTTTAGATGCTCCGGCTGCGGCAGAAGAATATACCCTACTGAAAATCATCATTGTTTTTTTCAGTGCCCGCCTTGCCGACGACCTCTTCTTGCAACCCCTCATTTTTTCAAAAAGTGTAAAAGCGCATCCCCTAGAAATTTTTTTGGCTATCTTTGCAGGCGCAACGCTTGCAGGTCCCTTGGGAATGATTGTGGCTGTACCCAGCTACACCATCGTAAAGGTAGTTACCAGAGAGTTTCGCAGGGGCTATCGGCAGTACCGGGTGTTTAAAAACTAAAGGTGCAAGAAGTCCAAAATTTGTCAATTCTTTAATTTCGTATATTTGCTATGAGTTTACAATGTGGTATTGTAGGGCTGCCCAATGTGGGAAAATCAACCCTTTTTTCTGCCCTTACAAGTATTCCGGCCTTGGCAGCCAACTATGAGTTTGCAACCATAGACCCCAACATCGGTATCGTAAATGTGCCCGACCCACGCTTGGGCAGCTTGGCCGAAATCGTGAATCCGCAGCGTATTGTGCCCACCAGCATTGAGTTTGTGGACATTGCCGGACTGGTAAAAGGCGCTTCCAAAAATGAAGGTCGTGGCAATGGCTTCTTGAGTAATATCCGTGAGGTAGATGCCATCTTGCATGTAATTCGCTGCTTCGACAATCCCAATATCGTACGCTCCGTAGGCCCTGTCAATCCGGTATCAGACAAGGAAATTATCGAAATGGAGCTGCAATTCAAAGATTTAGAATCCGTAGAAAAGAAAATAGCCAAGGTGGAGCGTGCCGCCAAGTCGGGCGATGCCAAAGCCAAAGAAGAATTGGCCATCTTAAAAGAATACAAGCAAGTACTCGAACAAGGCAAAAATGCCCGTACTTTGGACTTTTCCGACGAAGAGAAAAAAGCCGTGGCCGACTTGTTTTTGCTCACCATGAAGCCCTCGCTTTATGTAGCCAATGTAGATGAACAACACCTCCACGAAGACAATGACTACGTAAAAGCCCTGCGCGAAGCTGCCCAAGCCGAGGGTGCGAAGGTAGTGAAAATCTGTGCCGCCCTCGAAGCACAAATAGCCGAGCTGGGCGACGAAGAAGAAAAAGCTCTTTTTTTGAGCGAATACGGCCTCAAAGAGTCGGGCTTAGACCAAATGATACGCGGAGGCTACGAACTCCTCGATCTGATTACCTATTTCACCGCAGGTGTGCAAGAAGTACGCGCTTGGACGATTCACAAAGGCTGGAAAGCACCCCAAGCTGCCGGAGTAATTCACTCCGACTTTGAGCGTGGCTTTATCAAGGCCGAGGTAATTAAGCTCGAAGATTACCTGAAATACCGCTCCGAGCAGGCTTGCCGCGAGGTAGGAAAGCTCGCCATACAAGGCAAAGACTATGTGGTAGAAGATGGCGATGTGATGCACTTCCGATTTAATGTATAAAAAAATTTGAAAATGAATAGAGGCGGACTTTAGTCCGGCGGCGGTAATAGCAAGCCCTCATATACTTTTATGAGGGCTGCTTTTTTATCAGCCCAAGAAAAATGCTTTTCGATATGGCTGCGTACCTGTGGGCGCAGGTGGTCTAAAAGCGCAGGTTGTTCCACCCAAGCACGCATAGCCCTGGCCAATTCGGCGGGGCGGTCGGGGCGAAAGAGAAGCCCCAGTTGCTTGTCCCAGATAATTTCGCGCACCGCCGGCAAGTCAGAAGCCAGCACAGGTGTCCCCAAAGCCATGGATTCGAGAATCTTCAAAGGGCTGCATCCCTGCACGATGTTGCGGCTGCAGGCTTTGAGTGGTGCCACCGAAAAGAGCGCATGATGTACCAAAGCATAAAGTTCTCGCTTTCTGAGCTGATAGCGCCATTGCACACGCTCCTCCAAGCCCAAGTGTTTTACAAACTTTTGATAGTCTTTGCTATGGCGCAGCTTGGTAGAGGCACAGATAACCAGTTGAAGGGCCGGATAGCTCTCTGCAATCATCTTAAAAGCCTTGAGCAGGACATCTACCCCTTGCCAGTTTTGCAGCGCACCAAAATAGATAATGTATTGAGCAGGTGCATCTGCGGGGCGCTCCAAGGTGTGCGGCAGCTCGGCTCCGTTGCTGATAAGGGTGATTTTTTCTGAGGCAATGCCCCTGCTTTGCAGGTGCTTGGCAATGACCGCCGAAGGCACTACCAGATGGTCGGCCTGCTCCAAGCAAAATTGCTCCATCGCTTCAAACTTTTGGATTGTACCGGGGCTTAGCAGTGGATAGCGATAGGGAAGCTCGATAGAAGGCAGGCCGTTTACCTCGAAGAGTGTACGGTATTGGCGATGCGGGTATTGCAGTAGGGGCAAGCCGCCCCATATATCTCTGAAATGAGCGATACGAAGGGTGTTTTGTGAGGGCAGCAGTGAGAGTAGCTCTTGGCTAAAAGCTTGCGCCCGCTCCAAATAATTGGGGAGCGCCTCCGCAAAGCGGATAGTTTCTACGTGCTGATTTTTTTCGTAGGCAGGCAGCTTGTCGTGGCCTACCACATAAAGTAGCCCGCCTTGCATATAATCGAAGAGGCATTCCGAAAAGTGAGTGATATGGGTGCTGGCACCTTTGGCAGAGGGGTGCACATCAAAAGCCGCATAGATAGCCGGATGTGCGTGTTGGGGGCTTGGGTGCTGCATGGGTGCTTATTTTTGCAAGGAGGGTAAAAATATTTGGAAGCGCGTACCCTTGTCAGCTTCGCTGGTAAAGGAAACTTCTCCTTTTAGTTTTTCCACACAATTTTTTACGACATACAAACCCACCCCTGAGCCTTTGCTGGAGGAGTTGTGCTTAAAAAACATATTGAAAACCTTTTCTTGCACCTGTTTTTCGATGCCTTGCCCATTGTCTTCTACCGAGATACACACTCCTTTGGGAGTGGTTTGTACCTCCACGTGGATAAAGCTTTTTCTATCACGACGCGAGTACTGCACGGCATTGTCCACCAGATTTTGCAAGATACTGTTGAGCAAGCTACGGTCGCTATGGAAAGGTTCTGAAATGGCTATTTGTACTTGAAAATCAATATTTTCGCGCATAAAATCTTTCATATAGTGGTAGCGTACCTTATTGAGCAGTTCCTGAAAATCAATGGCTTGTGCATCTACATCTATATACTTAAACTTCGTAACCTCCAGCAGGGTAGTCAGAATCTTATTGAGCTTCAGGGAGTTTTCGGCAATCATGTGGAGGTATTTTTGAGCATTGGCATCTGTAATCTCCACTTTGGCCAAGTTGGTAAGGCCCATCAGCGAGGCAATAGGGCCGCGCAAGTCGTGAGAGGCACGATAAATAAAAGTATCAAGCTCTTTGATGGAATTATTGAGCTCTTCTTCCAGTATTTTCCTTTGTTTCAACTCCGTTACCAATTGCTCATAGATGTTGGTCAGCTCCGAGGTACGGTCGGTGAGCTGATTTTCTATAAAATTGCGATATTGCTCTAATTCTTGGTTTTGGGCGAGGGTATTGCTGAGTTGGTTGCGGAAGTTTTCCTGAAGCTCCAGCTCATTATAAGCCTTTTCGATGGTATATTGCAGCCATTCGGGGCTGAGCTGCTCCCAAAATAAGGAAGCATCGGCACCGCTCCGCAAGCCCTCCAATATCTGGGCTTGCTCGTGTTGGTGGCCAATAAGCAGCAAAGCACAGTTTTCTTGGAGGCTGTGCCGCCGCAGTGTTTCCACTAATTTTTGGGGCGCTTCGGCCAAGGCGATATTGAGGATGATGCACTGGTTTTCCCACTCTTTGGATACTGCTCCAAAAACCTGCCGAAGCTCTTGCTCTTGTTGGATTTGCCAATGTGCGGGCAAAAGCTCTTTGGATTGCGCTTCCCTAAAAAACTCAAGCAGTTTTGTGTTTTGGTCTATAAGCAATATATAAAAACTTTTGGGCATCTATCCGACAAAGTAAAAAATGAGATATAGGGCGCTGTGAAAATTAGAATATTTGAAAAACAAATTTATATTTTTTTTTCACTATCTCAACTTTTATAAAGCTTCGCCACCCGTTTTAGGCAAAAAATATTTACTTTTGAGCGAACAAAATTTTTTAAATCTTGAAATTTGCTGCCGTAGATATAGGCTCCAACGCCGCGCGCCTCCAGATAAGTGCCGTGCTCAGGCATCCTGAAAAAGGAATCCATTTTAAAAAAGTAGAGTACGTGCGTTTTCCGCTACGCTTGGGCATAGATGTATTCACTATGCAGAAAATCGGCCCACAGCGAGAAGCCAATATCCTCAAGCTCCTGCACAGCTATAAGTTGTTGATGGAATTGCACGAAGTAGATGACTACCTCGTACTGGCTACCTCGGCTATGCGCGAAGCCGCCAATGGCACAAGCATCGTGCAGCGTGTCAAAAGAGAGCTGGGTTTGGACATGCAGATTATCAGTGGCGATGAGGAGAGCACTTACGTAAACAAAGCCTTGTGGCGCAGCTTAGACGATAAAAATTATCTGCATATTGATGTAGGCGGTGGTAGCACCGAGGTTACGCTCTATTCTCAAAAGCAAATGCTTGCCTCGCGCTCTTTTGAAATCGGCTCGATACGCCTCTTAGAAGATACAGTAAGCCCTGCCGTATGGCAAGATATGCAGCAATGGGTAGAAAAAAACGTGCGCGACCGTTTTTCTAAACTCTTGGCCGTAGGGATTGGCGGCAACATCAACAAAGTAGCCACCATGGCCAAGCAAAAAGAGAAGGTGCGCTCTATTACGACCAAAGATATTGAGTTTATTCAGGCGCAAATTGCTGCCAAAACCTTCAATGAGCGCGTCAATGAGTTGGACTTGAATCCCGATCGTGCTGATGTAATTTTGCCCGCCTCCAATATTTATCTCTCTGTAATGAAATGGGCAAAGATAAAAGAGATTCTTACGCCGGGCTTGGGCTTGAAAGATGGCATCATCGAACTGCTCGTAGAAAAGCACGGCTTGGAGCAAGCCAGCAACTTTTTGCCTTTAAAGTAGTTATCAGAGGAGCACTTGCCGCTTCTGTATCGAGAAGCCGCAAGTGTTGGGCATTTTTTCATTTTTATTAAAAACAAGCGATGGACATTTTCAACATGTTTGGAAAACTCAAGGAAGTACAAGCCAAAATCAAAGAAGCTCAAGAAAGCCTTGGTCAGATTTCGGCCACCGCCGAGTCGGGCGCAGGGCTGGTAAAAGCCACCGTCAATGGCAAAAAGCAAGTAATTAAAATAGACATAGACCCCAGCCTTTGCAAAGTAGAAGACCGCGAAATGCTGCAAGACCTTGTGGCAGCGGCTGTAAACAAAGCGCTCGAACTGATTGAGGAAGAAGCCAGTGCCACCATGCAAAAAGCTACCAATGGACTGATTCCCAATATTCCCGGATTTGATATTTTTGGAAAATGAGTAAGCCCATCGCCGTGGCCATTCTTAATTACAACGGAAGGCAACTGCTCGAAAAATTTTTACCCGAAGTACTTGCCCATAGCCCCGCAGATTTGGCCGAAATATGGGTGATAGACAATGCCTCTCAAGACGATTCCGTTGCTTGGCTGAAAGCCCACTATCCTTCGGTTGGGCTGGTTGTACTACCACAAAATTATGGCTTTGCAGAAGGCTACAACCGAGGGCTGGCAGCAATTAAGAGTCCTTATTACCTTTTGCTCAACTCCGATGTACAAGTAAGTGCGCATTGGCTGGAGCCACTTTGGGAGTGCTTGCAGCAAAACCCACGAGCGGTTGCTTGCCAGCCCAAAATAAAAGCCTACCACCAGCCCGAATACTTTGAATATGCCGGCGCTGCCGGAGGCTATATTGACCGCTGGGGCTACCCTTTTTGTCGGGGACGCTTGTTCGACAGCCTCGAAAAAGACGAAGGCCAATATGATGATGCAAGGCCAGTGTTTTGGGCCAGCGGTGCTTGCTTGTTAGTCCGTGCGGAAGCTTTTTGGGAAGCAGGAGCTTTTGATGCACGATTTTTTGCACACATGGAAGAAATAGACCTCTGTTGGCGCTTGAAAAACTTGGGCTATCAGATACATTTTGAGCCAAAAAGCAGCGTGTGGCATGTAGGGGCAGGCACTCTGGGCGCAGAGTCTCCTTATAAGACATTCCTTAATTTTCGGAACAATCTACTGATGCTACAAAAAAATCTTCCTTTGTCGCAACTTTATTTTGTACTTTTCGTCAGACTAACATTGGACGGAGTCGCCGCCCTACGCTTCTTAATGGCCGGAAAGCTACGCAACTTTGTAGCAGTACTTCGCGCACATTTCAGCTTTTATAGATTGATGTTCAAAAAAGTATTTCGCCTGCGCCAAAAGGCTCGGCATCCCGAACAATATACCGGAAGTATCGTGTGGAGCTATTTTGTAAGAAAACATAGAAAGTTTTCTGAAATCTCTTGGAACTAAACATCCCAAATCGTATTTTGCTTACGCAAATGGCGGCGCATGTTCATCACAAAAGCCAAAGATAAATACAAGAAAATAGGCGAACCGAAGGTTAGAAAGGAGATATAGATAAAAAACAAGCGGATACTTGAGGCCGCTAAACCCAAGCGCTCACCGAGGCCTTGGCACACACCAAAAAATTGAAATTCTAAAAAAAATTGTAACTTTTTCATGATGACGAAGTAAGATTTAAGAAACATATTTTTGAGAAAGTTATTTTTTTAAAATAAAATTGATTAAAATTGCAAAGAATTTTTGATAATACCATATTAGCAACCTAAACAAATTTTTCATAATTATGACACGTAGAAGCAAACTCGTTTTTTCGCTTGCTGTTTTGGGAGGTCTCTCACTTGCCACAGGTTGTAATAGCCTGAAAGACATGGTGAAGCTCGCAAAAGAGCAAAATTTAACCGTAAATCCTAGCCCACTCGAAGTTCACGGCGGAGACGTAGGTTTCAAGATGAGTGCCAACCTTCCTGTAAAAATGTTCAAGAAGGACACTGAGTACGAAATGAAACTTGCTTACGTCAATGAAGGTGCAGTAGCCGGCAAGGAAGAATTTAAAAAGGAAGTAGGCTCAGCCAAAATCGTATCGAATGATGTGATTAACAGCAAAGAGCAGAACCCTAAGGTAGAGAAAGCTTTCAACTTTGCTTACGAGCCTAAGTTTGAAAGAGGCGAACTCGTAGTGCAAGGCGTAGCCAGAAGCACTAAAAAGCCAGACAAAACAGCAGAAACAGAGCAAGTGTCTATTCCTCCTACCAAAGTATTGGGAATCATTACTACTGCTATGTTGGCCAAAGATCTTACTTCTGAGCCTTATGGCGTAGGCGACCAAGGCGAAGGTACTTTTGCTTTTGAAGACCACGGCTATGGCAAAGAAGAAGCTCCTAAACAAGTATTTGTGGACTTCAACTTCGAACAAGGAAGCGCAGTACTCAGAAGCGTAGAAACCAAAGACAAAGGTGCTGTAATTGATGCTTTTGTAGCTTCTAAAGTATTGGTAAGCCCTGATGGCAAGAAAGTAAACATCACAGGTTCTCACTCTCCTGAAGGTAGCGAAACTATCAATACCAACTTGGCCTCTCAAAGAGCCAAAGCCATGGAAAACTATTTCCGTGCACAAATGAAGAAATCAGATTACTCTAAAGAAGATCTCTCAAGTGTAAGTTTTGACAATACTTCTAAATTGTTGGATGATACAAAAGAAGAATTCTTTAGCTTGTTGGATGCTTCCAGCCTTTCTAGCGACGAGAAGAGCGAAGTAAAACAAATCATGAATGGTGAAGGCGATTTTGTAGCTCGTGAAAGAGAGTTGGCAGCAAAGCCTTACTACCAAACATTGATGAATGAGGTATATCCTTCGTTGCGTTATGCTCGTACAGATGTATATCAAGGTCCTATCAAGCGTACAGATGCTGAAATCGCTTCTATGGCACGTACAAAGCCTGAAGAGTTGACAGAAGCTGAGTTGCTTTATGCTGCTTCTATGACTCCTGATATGAACGAGAAAGTACAAATCTACGAAGCTGCTATCAAGAAAAACGATAGCCCTGTTGCACACAACAACCTTGGTGCTGTACAATTGGAAATGGCTTTGAAAGAAACAGACGCTACCAAGAAAAATGATTTGATTTCTGCAGCAATCACTCACCTTGAAATAGCCAAAAACAAGAAAGAAACTGCTGAAGTAAATTACAACTTGGGTCTTGCTTATGCCATCAAAGGTGACAAAGACAAGTCAAGCGCTTCTATCACAAGAGCTGTACAAGTAGGCAGCAACCACGCTCCTACGAAAAGAAAGCTCAAAGGTGCCGAAGGTATCATGTTGATGCAAGGAGCTAAGTCTTTCGATGACGACAAATATACTCAAGCTATTGCTGCTTTCAACGAAGGTGGAAACTCACACAAAGTGCTTTACAACAAAGCATTGGCGCAACTCCTCAGCAGAGATTACGACAAAGCTCAAGTAAGCATTGATGAGGCTATCAACGCTGCTCCTAACGATGCCCATACACACTACGTGAAGGCCATCATTGGTGCAAGAAAAGCAAACGTAGCTACTATGGCTCCTTCTTTGAAAAAAGCTATTGAATTAGATGGAAACCTCCGTGCCAAAGCACTGAAAGACCTCGAATTCTTTAACTTCTTCAACTCTTCTGAGTTCAAAGATGCCGTAAGATAGTAGAAATACAGAGGCTCAGGCCAATATAAAAAGCCCGTAAGTTCGCTTACGGGCTTTCTTATTTTCTATATCTCTGTAAATTTCACTATTTTTGCATGCGACCACATTCCTTTACGCGCTATGCTACTTTCTCTGCTCACTAAATTGGCTTCCGGCGCACTCGTAGGCTACACCACCAACGACCTTGCCGTAAAAATGCTCTTTCGTAAACGTTTTGGTCTGGGAGGAATCGTGCTCAGAACAAGAGAAGAGTTTATTGAAAATATCAGTAAGCTCGTAGAAAGAGAAATTATCAATCATCATACCTTAGGCAAAGAACTCAACCGGCCTGAGTTTGACCGAGCCTTGAGCAATACCCTCCGAGAACTGCTGGAAAACCAGCTTTTTCGTCATTTAGACCCACATTTCCGCCTCGGCGAAATACCCGCTATCCAAGCCTCCTTTGACCGTCTGCGTCTCAAAGCCGAAGCAGCCCTGCCCAAGGGCTTTGATACCCTGATGCTTGAGATAAGCAAAGCCATCGAAGTATCCGCCTTGCTCTCAGAAGCACAAAGAAGCAAGCTGGCAGCTTCTTTCGCCCAAATACTTTTACAAGAATTACAAGCCTTGGACTGGACGCGGTTTTGGCCTGCACTGCACCAAGAGGCCGCCCAAGTACCGCTTTCCGAATTGCTTTCGCCTACCTTGAGCAAGCATTTGGGGCAGCGCTTTGCTATGGCGATGGATGACACGCATGCTTGGCTTTTCCACAACCAAGCTGCTGCCGTCGAAGAAGTCCTGTCGTCGGCGCAAGAGGCCTTGGCCATCGAAGAGCTGATACAAGCTTTGGCCACTCAGATAAGCAATAAAAAGGTAGGAGACCTGATAGGAGAAGAGGCTTTCGTAAGCAGCTTCGACTACCTCAGAGAAGCCCTGCAAGAACTGCTGCAAGATGCTAAAGGAAAACGTATCTTGGATACGCTGGCCAAGCTTTTATACCAAACCCTCAGCAAAGAGTCTGTTACACTCTTTGAGTTGTTGCAGCCTGCTTTGGCAGAACGCTTCAAGGATTTTCTGAAAGCGCATCTCCCCGAAACCATTGCACGCCTCATCGCGTTTATCAAAGAGCAAAAAGTGAAGATTGATTTTTTGATTGACGAAACCTTTCGAGAAAATACTAAATTCAAGATTCAGGACTGGTTGGTGAAGATTTTTGCGGGGAGTGTGAGCGAAAAAGCCAAAATCGTAAAACGTGCCACCGATTATATCGAAAAGTATGATACCGAAACCCTCGCCCAGAAAGTTACGGATTACTTGGTGGAGTACCTCCAAAAAAACTCTATCGGAAGCATTATACAGCAGCTGCCTTCCGAAACTTTTGTGCGCTATTTTGGGCAGCTCTTACAAGAAAATCTCCTAAAATACATTCAAAAAATCTCTCCTGAGTCTTTTTTGTTTTTGAGAGAAAAAAAGATAGCCGGCTTCTACACTAAAGAAAGCCTGCGCCAAGTTTTGACAGTTTTGTGGGACAAGGGACTGCATCAATCTTTCAAAGAAAACTACCTCTACCAGCCTCAAGGTACTTCCTTGCTGCAAGGCTATGTACAAAACTTCTTCGATACCTTACCCCAAAAGCCATTGAAAGAGGTGTTGCCGACTTCTTTTGAGGGTTTTCGCTTAGAAAGCTTGCTCTCCGAAAAAGCATTGCAGCGGCAGCAAGAAGCTTTGGCAAAGCTCTTGGAGCGCTACCTGCAAGAAGCCCTGAGCGATAAGTCTCTGCATCTGCTTTTGGGAGAAAAATCTTTCGAGAAGCTCGTGCCCATGCTTATTGAGCAGTTAGATGCACACCTACTTCAGCAGTTTGAGCAATTGCAAGAAAAATCTTTACACAGCCTTTTTGAGCGCCTTCAATTTTCGCCACAGCTGCCCGACAAGCTGGCAGCACAACTTAAAAATGCTACCCTGCAAAACTTAGAGCTTCTGCTCAAAGGCAGGATAGAGGCTTTGGTAAAAGAAAATCTACAACCCTTGCCCCCTGAGCAAATCAGGGATATGGTAGAGCGCTTCATGGGGCGCGAGGTAGCACCCATCAATGTACTTGGAGCGCTGCTGGGTGGGGTGGCCGGAGGACTGCTTTATGCTTTGCCCGAAGTGCAAAATAGCTACGGACGCTGGCTGCTGCCTGCGACGGCCTATGGGCTCACGGGCTATGGTACCAATTGGCTTGCCCTTAAAATGATTTTTCGCCCTTACGAAGCCAAGAAAATCGGCGCTTTGACCTTGCCCTTTACACCCGGTATTATCGCCAAAAATCAGGGGCGCTTTGCCGAAAATATGGGCAAGTTTGTAAGCCAAAGTTTGCTGAATCGTGCCAAGGTGGCTTTGCAGTTTCAGGAGCGCCGCCAACAAATAGAGCAGCAGCTCATAGAGAAATTTACAAGCAATGATTTTGAAACACTCAATCGCTTGCATTTGGCCAACCTTGCTCCAACAAGTGACTTTCTGAGCCGCCATGCATACAGCCTGTTGAAAAGCAATGAAGCATGGCTGGCGATACAAATAGAAAAACTAATAGATAAATATCAATATACTACTTTGGCGCAGCTCGATACCAGTCAGCTGAAATACCGTATCAACCAGTATTGGCAAAGCGAGAGCCTTTTGCAAGAGCTGCATACACAGATACAGAAGAAAGTAGAGACTTTTCAAACAGAAGAAAAGACTTTGAGTGCCCTGCTTCCGGCAAGCTTCAAAAGGAAAATGCCTTCGCTGATAGCTGCTCGCCTTGAAAATTGGCTCAAGCAAGAAAAGCAGTTCTTGGAATATGAAAATTTGAATCGCATACTTGTAGAGCGCTTGCAGCCTTATTTGGCCGAATGGAGC
>DAIQNQ010000001.1:5626-21426 GCA_036788275.1 Thermonemataceae bacterium | reverse complement strand
TTGGAAGAAGGGATTGCTTGGCTGAAAAACCATCAAAAAAGCTTGGCCGACGAAGTCTATGAAAAGGCTTTTCAGGAAAATAAAGGTGCTTTCTTGTACAAAAAAGCTATCCGAGAAACAGTACACGACTTGGCTGAAACGGGTATTCCTGATTTTTTCAGAAAAAAAAGCAGTCAATTAGAGCACCTGTTGCGCACGGAGCTGGAGCGTATTTCGCAGCATCCTTTGGGCAATTTACAGCCGGAGATACAAGAAGAGGTGCTGAAAGCGCGCCTGTCGGGTTTGCTGAAGAATCCTCAACTAAAAGAGATTACAGAAAAACTATCGGCTATTTTGATAGAATATGGTTTCTTGCAAAAACCACTGGCCGGACTTCTCAAGGCGGCTTCTTGGGACGAAGCATCGCAAGTGGCACAGTATTTTGCCCCTGAGCTGAGTCATTTATCCACACACTTACAAAATCGCCTACAAGAAGGCGAAGCTTTGCAACAGCCCTTGTCGCAGTTGGGGGCGATTGCATCATCCTTGCTACTTGGGCAGCTCGGTTCTTTGAAGCTGCGCAGCATTTTAGAAAAACACGAGGCTGATTGGCAGAGCTGCTTGCAGAAGAGTCTTGCCTATTTTTGGCGTACAGATGCTTTTCAAGAGATGCAGCGGCAGTTTACGGATATGTTTTTTGTGGCAGCCAAAAATAAAAGCATCGGTGAGGCACTCGATACCGAGGAGCTGAAAGCCCGCTTGCTCGAACTACTACATCGCTTATTGCGCAATCCCGACATAGAAGCCTCTTTTATTGCGTCGGCAAAAGAAATATTTGGAGAGGTATTACAGCCCATCAATGATACGCTGGCCGGCCCCACCAAGGTATTTGTATTGGAGTTGCTTTCGGCAGCGGCCTTCGAGGCACTTGAGCAAAATCTGATGCAGCTTTTGGAAGCCATAGACTTGCAGTACTTGGTGGTATCGGAGATAGAAGCCATGCACCCGGAGCAAGTGGAAAAGCTCTTCCAGAGTTTTGCAGGGCGTTATTTTAAAGAATTGATTAACTATGGCTTTGGCTTTGGGATGCTCTTCGGCGTGGGCAGCGATGCTTTGGCAATTTTATTGGGCATCAACAAACTTTAGAAATCGAGCATCAACATACGCCAAAGCCCGGTAAGCACCAGCATGAGCAGCATTAGGGGCGTAAGCACTTTCCAACAGAGATACATCAGCTGGTCCACACGCAGGCGCGGATAGGTCCAGCGCATAATTACTTGCAAGGAGGTAACGAGGATGGTTTTGAATACAATCCAAAACAGCCCTGTGAGCGTGCCATAGAGTGTACCGGGTGTGCCGCTTGTCCAGTCGGCCAAAGTAAAAGTACCAATATTGGGCAGGGGAGTATTCCAAGCGCCCAAAAACAAGATTACTCCTACAAAAGCTACCAGCACCATCATACTGTATTCTGCCAAGAAGAAGGCAGCAAAGCGAAAACCTGAGTATTCGGTATGGAAGCCGCCAATGATTTCGGATTCACCTTCGGGAATATCGAAGGGCGCGCGGTTGCATTCGGCCAAGGAAGTGATATAAAAAACCACATATACAATAAAAAACAGCGGCATACGCACAATATTCCAAGAAAGAATACCCCCTACGGCACTGACATCTATGCCCCAAGCCTTGATACCAAAGAGGTAGTTGGGGCTGCTGCTGTAAATACCTTGTTGGAGGGCGATTTCTTGTAAATCTAAAGATTGGCTCAGCATAGCCACACAAAGCACACAAAGCCCCAAGGGGATTTCGTAGGAGATAATTTGTGCTACGGCGCGCATTGCGCCCAGCAGCGAAAACTTGCTGTTGGAAGCCCATCCCGCCATTAGCAGCCCCAGTACGTCTAAAGAAATAATGGCTAAAAGAAAAAACATGCCCACTTCCATGGATGAAGCCTGAAAGCCCGGCCACAGAGGTACTACCGAAAAACCTGCGAAGATGGCCGGAAAAATCAGCAAAGGGGCAATCATAAATAAAATACGGTCGGCTTTGGCAGGAATAATATCCTCTTTTTGGAGCAGCTTGAGCAAGTCGGCCACAGGCTGTAATACCCCATATTTGCCTACTTCCATAGGGCCGAGGCGGTCTTGGATGAAAGCGGCAAATTTGCGTTCGGTATAAAACACTACCAATACCAAGCCCAAAGCTACGGCAAAGTAGGTAGCCGCTATCAAGAGTATATCGAAGGTCATGAAGGTGCTGTTCAGGATTGCTTTCGCAAGGTAATCAAAAGGCTGTACACCTCAAAAGCTACATACAAAAAGTAGAGGCTGAAAAAAGACATAATGAAGCGGAGAGGCTCTTTTTCGCCCAAGTAGATGACCCCAAAAATAACAGCGATGCTAAGCAACATACGGATAGAAATACCGGCAAAGAAGCGCCCCTGAAAGGCCAGTGCATCGCGCTGTACACCACGCATCACCAGAAAATTAATCAGAATGGATTGCAATACAAAGAATAGGAGTAAATACCACTTGTAATCGTGCAGAACAGGCTTGGGCAGCAGGTAGTCGTCGGCCAATAGGATACAAACCAAGGCCACTGTCAAAAATATAATTTTAGAGAACTCCCGAAGATTTTTTTTCACAAGCTTTTCAGTCTTTAGGCAAACTCTTGATAACCTGCCACATAGAAGCCAATATGCCAAGAAGTGCAAAAGAGACTGTGGCTGCCGGAAAGCGCCAAGCCATATAGCCGTCTAATGCGATGCCCGCCCATACTGCCAAGGCAATAGTAGCGAGCATCTGAAAGGCGATACCCGAATATTTTAGGTAAGAATTGACCTGCTTTTGCGGAGCTTTCTTTTGGGTCATTTATTTGCCTGCGATGCGATAATATTGGATGAGGAGGCGTTTGCGACGTTATTGTTTTTTTCTTTGAGTATCTTGGCAGCATCACCCATCTGGCAGCTTCCATTAAATACTGCGCCCGATTCTACCACCAGCTTGCCGGCCACAATATCGCCACGAATGATGGCGGTAGTTTTCAAAACGAGCATTTCTTGAACTTCCACACGCCCTTTTACCTCTCCTTCAATCTCAGCATTTTGCGCGTAGATACTTCCTTCTATCACCGACTCATTGCCGGTAGCAATCTTGGATTTGGTTTTTACATCGCCCACCAGCTTGCCGTCGATGCGTACATTGCCAAAGGTCTCGATATTTCCTTGCAAGGTAGCGCCCTTACCAATATTGGTACTGGCATTGGAGATTTTGTCTATTTCTTGCACTTTGGTTTCTTTTTGATTTCCAAAAATGGTCGCCATATAGATTAAATTTTGTGTTTATACTATGGATTTTAGGATTCTCTTGATTTTCGATGATTCAAGCATTTTTATGGCTCAAAACCACTTTTGTGTATATTTCTTTTAAAAAGAAATTACTTTTTCAGCATTAATCGGATTGCCCTCGTGCCAGAGTTCAAAATGCAGATGTGGGCCGGAGGTATATTTGCCTGTATTGCCCACAATGGCGATGGCTTGTCCGGCCTTTACAAAATCACCAACTTTCCTCAATAATACGGAATTATGCTTATAAATCGAAATAATATTGCCTTTATGTTGCACGGCAATGACATTGCCGGTATCATCTGTCCAAGAAGCCATAATCACGGTGCCATCGGCCACAGCTTTGATGGCTTCATTCTCTTTGGCTACGATGTCAGTACCATAATGTTTCGTTTTTGCGTCGTATTTTTCTGAGATAATTCCTTTGAGCGGTGGGAAGAAAAAAATGTCTGAAAGGCGCTCATTGCCTTGCGCTTGGAGGCCGTTGGTGCTATTCAAAGCTACTGACCCTTCAAACTCCTTGCGCAGCTCTTTATCAATAGGTTGGAGGGCATCAATATTGAAAGAATCATTGCGGGTACTCTTTTTCTGAATGCGTGAAGTATCCATCTTGAGCTTGGCAAGGTCGGCATTCATAACCACCCTGAAGTTGTCATAAAATTTTTCGTGCTGTTGCAAAGCGTGCGTGAGTGAGTCCACACTTACCGAAAGCTTAATGACCTGCCTGCGCAGCCTGCCCTCGTCGCTTTTGCCAAAAGAGCCACCACCGAGGCTGCTGCCTATCCAAATACCCAGCACAATAGTGAGCAGAAATATTGGGATAACAATGGCCAAAAATTTGGCGTGAGAGTAGGCAATAGGCTTTTTTTCGGCAAAATTCTCCTCATCGCGCACTACGAGTTGGTAGCGATGTGTAAGCCAAGAAGAGAAGGTTTCATTTATTTTCACGGTGGTAGGGTTTTGGGCTTAGGCTTTGATTTTCAGCAAGCAATATACTAAAATTTTTGTTTCAGAATATTCATCAAATACTGTCCATAGCCACTTTTCATGAGGGGCTCAGCAATGGCTTGGAGCTGGGCAGCATCAATAAAGCCGCTGCGGTAGGCGATTTCTTCGATACAACCTATCTTGAGGCCTTGTCTTTCTTCAATTACTTGTACAAACTGTCCGGCTTGCATCAAGGAAGCAAAAGTGCCTGTATCGAGCCAAGCCGTACCACGGTTGAGTATCGAAACTTGGAGCTTGCCACGGCGGAGGTATTCCTTATTTACATCCGTGATTTCGTACTCACCACGGGCAGAAGGCTGGAGATTTTTGGCGATTTCCACTACCTCATTGTCGTAAAAATACAAGCCCGGTACAGCATAATTCGACTTTGGGGCTTGAGGTTTTTCTTCGATAGAGAGCACCTTGCCTTGGGCATCAAACTCCACCACGCCGTAGCGCTCTGGGTCGTTTACGTGGTAGGCATATACGATACCACCGTCGGGATTGTTGTTGTTTTGGAGCAATTTGGAGAGGCCGGCGCCATAAAAAATATTATCGCCCAAGATGAGCGCTACTTTTTCTTTTCCGATAAAGGGTTCACCAATCACAAAAGCCTGCGCCAGCCCATTGGGTTGCTCCTGTACGGCATACTCGAAGCGGCAGCCAAGCGCCTTGCCATCGCCCAAGAGCCTTTGGAAGAGGGGCAGGTCGTGGGGGGTAGAGATAATGAGTATTTCGCGGATATGTGCCATCATGAGTACCGAAAGCGGATAATAAATCATGGGCTTGTCGTATATGGGCATCATTTGCTTGCTCATCGCCAAGGTGAGCGGGTGGAGGCGGGTGCCGGAGCCTCCGGCCAAAATAATTCCTTTCATGGGTTTTTAGCTTTTGAAAAAATGAGAGTTCTGAAACCAATCCAAAGTACGGAGCAAGCCTTCGCGCATTTCGATATGTGCCTGATAGCCCAAAAATTGCTTTGCCTTCGAGATATCGGCCAAGCTATGGCGTACATCGCCTTGGCGCGCAGCTACATACTGGGCTTTTTGAGTACCTTGTGTAGCCTCTTGGAGCATTTGCCAAAGCTGATTGAGTGAGATACTCGCCCCACAGGCTACATTATATACTTGCTGGAGAGCTTCCTTGTTGTCGGTGAGCGCTGCTTTGATATTGGCCTGCACTACATTTTCGATAAAGGTAAAATCACGTGTTTGCTCTCCGTCGCCGTGAATTTCGGGCGATTGGCCTGCAAGCGCTGCTAGGATAAAGCGGGGAATGACTGCGGCATAAGCGCCTGCCGGACTTTGCCGAGGGCCATATACATTGAAGTAGCGCAGGCCGATGCTCTCTAAACCATATACACGCCCAAAGACCTCGGCATACAGCTCATTGATGTACTTGCTGAGGGCATAAGGCGAGAGGGGGCGACCAATCACCTCTTCCGTTTTGGGGAGAAGGGGGCTGTCGCCATATATAGAGGAGGAAGCCGCATATACCACGCGTTGTACGCCCTGCTCTTTGGCAGCCACCAGTACATTCAGAAAGCCGCTTACATTGGCGGCATTGGTAGCGATAGGATTATTAATGCTGCGGGGCACAGAGCCCAAGGCTGCTTGGTGCAACACGATATTTATGCCTTCGGCAGCTTTGAGACAGATAGCTGCATCGGTAATATCGCCTTCTATCCACTCTACCTCTGGCAAGCCCACAAAAGCTTCTATGTTGCGGTAGTCGCCGGTAGAGAGGTTGTCGAGGATACGCACCTTGCCTGCACCGTAGCGAAGCAGGTACTCTACCAAATTAGAGCCGATAAAGCCTGCGCCTCCTGTTACGAGAAAGTGCTTTTGAACAAGGGGCTGCTGATGAAAGGGAGTTTCATACATAGGCCTTATCGGTTGGAATATTGCTGGCTGTAATACTGCTGATAAGCGCCCGAAGTTACATTGTCGAGCCATTGGCCATTGGCCAAATACCAATCAATGGTTTTGGAAAGCCCTTCTTCAAACTGAAGGCTGGGCTGCCAGCCCAACTCTTTCATGATTTTGGAAGCATCAATGGCATAGCGCAGGTCGTGTCCGGCGCGGTCTTTTACATAGCTGATGAGGCCTGCGGAGCTGCCAGAGGGCTTGCCGAGCTTTTCGTCCATCAGTCGGCAGAGCAACTGCACGAGGTCTATATTTTTCCATTCATTAAAGCCACCGATATTGTAAGTTTCACCGATTTTGCCTTCGTGAAATACCTTGTCTATGGCGCGAGCGTGGTCTATTACATAGAGCCAATCACGCACATTTTCGCCTTTTCCATATACAGGCAGAGGCTTTTGATGCTGGATATTGTGGATGAAGAGCGGAATCAGCTTTTCGGGAAATTGGTTCGGCCCATAGTTATTAGAGCAGTTGGAAATTACCACAGGTAGGCCGTAGGTATTGTGGTAGGCACGCACAAAGTGGTCGGAAGCTGCTTTGGAGGCCGAATAAGGCGATTGTGGGTCGTAGGGGGTGCTTTCTGTGAAAAAATCTTCGGGGCGGTGCAGCGAGCCATAAACCTCGTCGGTAGAAACGTGATAAAAGCGATGTGCCTCGGGTGCCGCTTTCCAAGCCTCGCGCGCGGCATTGAGCAGGTGTACCGTACCAATCACATTGGTATTTACAAAGGCCATGGGGTTGAGGATGGAGCGGTCCACGTGGCTTTCGGCAGCCAAGTGAATGACCCCTTGGAAGTCATTTTCTTTAAAAAGTTGGTTGATGAACTCCGCGTCGGTAATATCTCCTTTTACAAAAGTATAGTTAGGCGCTTGGGCGATGTCGTGCAGATTGGCCAAATTGCCCGCGTAGGTGAGGGCATCTAAGTTGAAGATGTGATATTGTGGATACTGCTGCACAAAGAGACGTACCACATGAGAGCCAATAAAGCCCGCACCTCCGGT
This sequence comes from Thermonemataceae bacterium, assembly GCA_036788275.1. GTDB lineage: Bacteria > Bacteroidota > Bacteroidia > Cytophagales > Thermonemataceae > DAIQNQ01. The sequence goes on along the minus strand of DAIQNQ010000001.1, from coordinate 14,194 downwards.
AATGAGTATTTTTTGCATACAAAAGGAATCGGATATTTTGAGGGCTTAAAGTTGTGAATATTTTTTAGCTTTCGCAAAAATAGGCCACTTCCTCTTCTCAAAATTGCCCGATTATTTGAAAAGCTCGGTATATTGGTCAGGGTCGCTGTTGCCTTTGGAGGAGCTGCTTTGAGGGATTGCTGTGGACTTCTCTACACCCATGATAAACCCGAAAATGCCACCCAATACGCCCCCGATGATATGAGCAAATTGCGATACATTGTCGTTGCTGAAAGCATTATATACCTCGCCGCCTAAATATACCACCAGTACCAAAATGAAAGTAAGGGGAATCACTCCTTTCTGCATATTGGTAAAGGAGGCCAAGAGAATCAACATAAACAATACGCCGCTGGCGCCGAGCAAGCCTGTACTGAAGAATAGTACATTCAGAATGCCTGTGGCCAAGGCCGTGATAAAAGCCATCAGCAGGAGCTTCTTGCTGCCATATTTTTCTTCTAAAATAGGACCGATAATCAGGATGAAAGAAAAGTTGCCGAAGAAGTGTTCCCAGTCGGCGTGGCCGAGGGCATGCGAGAAGAGACGAAAATAATCTATGGGATTGCCAAAGTCCATTTGTGTACCCACCGTAAAAATGCCCATCAGGCCGGGCACTAAGTAGCCCAAACCGCGAATAATTGCACACAAGATAGTGTAGGAGAGGATAAAGGGAGCATTATAGGTAAGTTTCATAGAGAAGTAATGAATGGTATAAATATTAAAACAAGGCAGGTGCTCAATGCAGCCTTGGCAAGCTTAGTCCATAGCGTACCGCCAAAAGGCGCACCGCAATAATGACTGCACTGGCCAAGCCCAAGCTCCACTCGCGCGGCAAGCCACCATAATATAAGAGCAGATACACCACTGCCCCCAGCAGGCATGCACTGGCATAAATTTCTTTCCGAAAGAGAATGGGGATTTCATTGGTGAGGGTATCGCGAATCACACCACCCATCACCGCCGTAAACATGCCCATCACCGCGGCTATTTCGGGGCCTGCTCCTAAGCGCAAAGCTTTTTCTACGCCCAAAATAGTAAAAAAGGCAATGCCTACGGTATCGAAGAGGAAAAATGTTTTTTTGAGCCTCGATACAAAACGATAACTGATAAAGGTGGTGAGAATGCCCGCCAAGATAGCATAGAAAAAATACACGTCGCCAATCCATACCAGCGGATAGCTGCCCAGCAGTACATCGCGCAGGCTGCCTCCGCCAATGGCCGTGATAAAGCCCGTGAAGCCTGCCCCAAACCAGTCTTGCTGCTTGTCTTCTACGGCCAAAGCACCGGAGATAGCAAAAAAGTAAGTACCTATCAGCTCAAAGATGTACTGTGTTTGCATAAAAATAAAAGAATAGAATAAAGCTTTAAAGCCTTTAAACAGTATTTTTTGTAAAGATAGCACAGAAAGTACAAAATAATTTTGAGAAAAGATGAGGTTTGTTTCACAAAAAGCACTACCTTTGGTAAAAATAAAATTTATAGTTTAATGCAAAAAGGTAAAGTAAAATTTTTTAATGAAACAAAAGGTTTTGGTTTCATTAAGTCCGAAACTTCAAATGAGGACATCTTCGTACACGTATCAGGATTGATTGATGAGATCCGCGAAAATGACGACGTACTTTTTGAAGTGGAACAAGGTAGAAAAGGTTTGAATGCAGTTAATGTTAAGTTAGCATAAATTTATTTCCTTTCGGTCATTGTAGGCGATACGCCAAAAGTGTAAAAACTTTTCGGCGTATCGTTTTTTTATGGCCAGCCCATTGCTATACACAAAAAAGCCGAAAACAAAGTCTCCGGCTTTTCGATTGGTTTTCATTTATAAATATAAAAATTATTGCTCATCTTGCTCTTTAAGTACAAAGAGGGGCGTATCAGTTTTAAAAGCCATTTTTTTGGTATGGCTTCCTTTGAAAAGCTGTGTCCAGAAATCGTGGCGGCGTGGGGTCATTACCAGTAGGTCAATGTTGTATTGATGTACAAAATCTTGCAGGGCCTCTTCCAGCTGTGTGTGCCGACTGATACAAAAGTGATGCATGTGTTCCGGGAAGGCGTGTTCTATCTGTTTTACTACTTCGAGCTTTTCTGATTCGGTAGCAGAAATGCGCTCTTGCACGCTTACACAATGGATAATGGCATGGCTTTTTTCGGCAAAAAATCTGAGGTAAGACAAAGTATTGGAAGGCATAGCACCTCCATCACAAGCAAAAGCAATATTAAAAAAGCCTTTAAAAACAGCATTTTCGGGTACCAGCACCAAGGGTAGCGCCGAGCGCTGCATCAAGGTAGTAGCGGTGCTGCCCCATATAGCCTCTTGCGCGCCTCCGCCTCGCGCGCCCATTACAATCAGGTCTATGGCTTGGCTCTTGGCAAAACGCTCTATTTCATCTACGGCAAATCCCAAGCGGGTGTGCAGTTGGCTTAGGCTCAGGCCTTGGGCTTCTGCGAGCGTTTTTAGGCGGCCTTGGGCTTCTTGTTCTAAGGTATCCAGCAAGTTTTCTTCCATCGGGTAGGTAGATACTCCTATTGTAATGGGCAGGTGGTAGGCGTGCAGCAGGTGGATGTCTGCCGGATAGTATTGTGCCAAAGCCAAGGCGTAATGGAGCGCATTGATAGACTTTGCCGAGAAGTCCGTAGGTACAAGGATGTTGAGACGTTGGGTCATGGCGTTGATGATTAGGAACAATGAACTAACACAAAAGTAAAGCTTAAAAAATAGCCAAAAAATGATATTTCTCAGCCTCAGAAATGATTTTACCGACACCTTGTAACAGCAAAAAATAAATCATTGGAAAGGTTTGTGAAGCTTGATTTTTTCGATAAATTGCTGAACAATGCCTATTTTTCACAGCCTGCAAGCATTTCTATTCTCATTCCATGAACCCAATTATTATCTCCATTGTAAACCAAAAAGGAGGCACCGGCAAAACCACCACCACCGTCAATCTCGGTAGGGCAATGGCCGCACTCGGCAAAGAAGTGCTCTTGATAGATCTCGACCCGCAGGGCAGTCTTTCTTTTTATTTAGGAGCCAACCAAAACGTGCAAACCGTGGCCGACGTAATCTATGGCGATGTGAGCTTCGCTAATGCCCTCATTGAGCGCGAAGGAGTGAAGCTGATTCCTTCTGACCTCAGCCTGGCCGATTTGGAGCTTTCGCTGCTCAACCATCCGGGCAGAGAGCTGCTCCTCAAAAAGCTCCTTCGGGAAGTGGCCGGGCGCTTCGATTATATTTTGATAGACTGCTCCCCCTCGCTCTCGGTACTGACCGTCAATGCTCTTACCGCCTCCGACTATGTGATTATCCCCCTGCAAATGGAAGTGCTGAGTATGCATGGCTTAGAGCTGATTTTAGAGACCACACAAAAAATTACAGGCACGCTCAATCCCAAATTAGAAATCTTAGGCATCTTGCTACTGATGTACGACCGCCGCAAGAAGGTTACCAAAGAGGTGTTGGCACATATTATTAAAAACTACGATTTTGTCAATATCTTCAATACCCTTATCCGTACCGATACCCGCCTCATCGAAGCGCCCTCTTTTGGCAAAAGCGTAATCGAATACGCCCCCAATTCACACGGTGCCGAAGACTACATGGCCTTGGCCAAAGAGGTACTCAGCTATTTGGAGCCTCAGGAGTAGGCACTTGATGCAATAAATCTTTGCCTTTATGTATCAATTTATTACAAGCTGATACTTATCAGTTTTTATTCTCATATATCTTCTTATCTTGTATCTGCATTCAATTGATTTTGCAACTTAAAACATCTGTACTATGGCACTTGGCGACAATATTAAAAGAGACAAACTGATTCCGGTAAAAGGCAACGATTCCGAACAAAAATTAGAAAATACAGGCACAGAGCAAGTCAATAATGAACAAGATGGCGAACTGTTCAAAAATATCCTTGAAGGCTGTGTGGATTGCGTCATCATGATAGACCAGCGAGGCATCATCACCTATTTCAACGAAAGCTCCGAAAAGCTTTGGGAATACCAACGCCAAGAGGTGTTGGGCAAAAATGTAAAAATGCTGATGGGCGACGAACACGCCTCCGGCCACGACCAGTACCTCAACAACTACCATACTACCGGCAAAAGACAGGTAATTGGTACCGGACGCGAAGTAGAGGCCGTTACCAAAAAAGGCCAGCGTGTACCCATCTTGCTTACCCTTACCGAAGCCCGCTACCAAGGTGCACCTATTTATACAGCTTTTATCAAAGACATTAGAGACAAGAAAGAGCAAGAGCTGCAGATGCGCCAGCAAATGGAGGAAATCCAATCTTCAGAAGAAGAGCTGCGCCAAAATATGGAAGAGCTGCAAGCCACCCAAGAGGCCATGCAGCGCAAGCAGAGCGAAATAAAGCAGATTGTAGGAAAATATGAACAAGTGCTGGAAGGCTGTGTGGACCCGGTAATATTTGCCGATACGCGTGGGACTATCACTTATTTCAATGCCAGCGCCGAAAAACTCTGGGGCTACAAGCGCGAAGACGTAATCGGCAAAAACCTGCGCATGCTCATGGGCAGCGAACACGCCTCCGGCCACGACCAATATCTTAGCAATTACCTCGGTACGGGTGTAAAGAAGGTAATCGGCATAGGCCGTGAGGTAGAGGCCGTTACCAAAGCAGGCAAAAGAGTGCCTATTTTACTTACTCTGAGCGAAGCAGTTTCTGAAGGAGAGCATATCTTTGCGGCTTTTATCAAAGATATTACGGAGAAAAGAGAAAGCGAACTCCAACTCAAAGAGCAATTGGAGCGCATCCAATCTTCGGAAGAGAAGCTGCGCCAAAATATGGAGGAGCTACAAGCCACCCAAGAAAAGCAAGAAAAACTTAACCAAGAATTGGCGCTTTCTCGTGCCGACATCGCTGCCCAATTCAATGCCATCAACTCGGCCTATGCCTTTGTTGAGTTTGATATAAAAGGTAATGTACTTCAAGCCAATGAGATTTTCCTGAAAACCACAGGCTACAAAGCCGACGAAATCGTAGGCCGCCACCAAAGTCTGTTTGTAGAACCCGCTTATGTCGCTTCCCAAGCATACAGCGACTTTTGGCAGCAGCTGCGCGCCGGAGCCAATATCAAAGATATCTTTAAGCGCATCACCAAAGACGGCTCCGAGGTTTGGTTGGATGCCTCTTACTCGCCTGTAACCGACAAAGAGGGTAAGGTGATTAAATTTATCAAATTGGCCAAAGATGTAAGCGACTTTACCGTGGCACTCAAAGCTACCAGCAGCTTTTTGGGCGAAATCAAGAAAGGGAATTTTGAAGCCCAATTCGACCTGAAACGTGTACAAGTAAGCGGCGACTTGGCTCTGATGATAGAGGCCAACACTGCCCTGCGTGATACCCTCAAGAGTATTACACAAGAAATCAATCGCGTGGTGAACTTGGCTGGCAACGAGGGTGTACTCTCTGAGCGCCTCAACCTACCGCATCTGGAAGGCACTTGGAAAAAACTCGTGGACTCGCTCAATGCCCTATTGGGAAATATCTCGGAGCCTATCCTCGAAATCAATGCCTTGGTGGCGGGCCTTTCGATGGGCAACCTCACGCAGCGCTTCCAGAAAAATGCCAAAGGCGACATCGCCGACATGGCCAATGCCCTCAATATCGCCATTGGCAACATCAACAAGCTCTTGGTCAATATCCAGCAAAATACTACCACCATAGATGGAGCCTCCTTGGAGATGCGTACCAAGTCGGAACGCATGAAAGCCCGTACCTTGGAGGTGGCCACGGCCATTGCCCAAATGGCACAAGGTGCCGGCGACCAAGTGCGCCGCACCGATGAGTCCTCGAAGTTGGTAGAAGGTATCTTCCGCTCTGCCGACGACATCAGCAAGCGCGCCGAGGTGATTACCCAAACCGCCGAGCGCGGCCAAACGGGCTGTCTGAATGGTTTGAAAATCATGAAAAACATGGTAGAGAACATGCACGAAATCAGCGAATCGGCCAATATTACTTCCGGCTCTATCGAAGTGCTTACCAATCGCTCCGAGGAAATCTCCAAAACCTTGCGGGTAATCACCGACATTGCCTCCCAAACCAACCTCCTTGCCCTCAATGCGGCCATCGAAGCAGCACGCGCCGGAGATGCCGGAAGGGGCTTTGCCGTAGTGGCCGAGGAAATCAGGAAGCTGGCCGAAGAGTCGAAAAAATCTGCCGATAATATCGAAGAGGTAATTAAAAATGTACAAAAAGACACCAATGCCGCCTCCAAAGCCATAGATACGATGAAGAGCAGCGTAAAGCAGGGCATTGTATCCACCAAGCAAGCCGAAGAGGTGTTTGAGGAAATCAACAGTGCCAGCCACGAGACTTTGCAGCTCTCGAAGCAGGTATTGGAGGCGACCCAATCGCAAAAAGATACGGTAGGCTTTGTGGTGAAAAACATCGAGAAAATCGTAGTCGTATCCGAAGAGACCGCCGCCGGCACCAAGTCTATTTCCAATTCTTCGCAGGAGTTGAGCAATGCGATGGACGAAGTGGCCAATACCGGACAAGACCTTGCCGAAATCGCCCAAAAACTCAAAGAGAATGTAGCACAATTCAAACTCTAAGCGCAGATGCAAAGCCAAGAGCCGGTAAAAGAAGCCCTCCAACAAGAGGAGGTAAAAAAGATACAGCTGATTGTATTTCAGGTAGGAAAGCAAGAGTATGCCGTACAGATGGTGCAAGTCAAAGAAATTGTAGCGGCGGCGGGCATTACGCCCGTACCTCTGGCAGCTGCTTTTTTGAAGGGCCTGGCCAATATCCGAGGCCATATCATGCCGATTATAGATTTGGCGGTCAAGTTTCGGATAAGAACCCAAAGCGAGGCCTCCGAAAAAGCCTTGGTGTTGGTGGTAGAGTCCAAAGACTATAAAATAGGCTTTTGGATAGAGAAAATGCCCAGCAGCTTGGCCATTGCCGAAAGCCAGATAGACACGGCCAGCGCCGTAGTACAAGCCGAGCAGGCCAACAGTGGCTACCTGCGGGGTATCGTAAAGGTGGAGCAGCGGATGGTAATTTTACTAGACATCTACGCCCTGATTGCCCAAGAAATAGAAGAAAAAATATTTGACTAAATCTCTTTTATCAAGCTTTTACAACATTTTAATCGTTCGAAATTTATGAGCAAAAAAGTTTTGATTGTAGATGACTCCCTCTACATGCGTACCCTCATCAAAGATGCTATCACCACGCTTGGCTACGAAGTAGTAGGCATGGCCGCCAATGGAGAGTCGGCTATTGATATGGCTTTTGAGCTGAGCCCCGACCTCATCACCCTCGACAACATCCTGCCCGATATGCTTGGTATAGATGTACTTAAAGTGCTCAAAGAAGAGGGGGTACAAGCCAAAATAGTGATGGTGAGTGCCGTGGGGCAGCAGTCGGTGGTAGATGAAGGCTTGCGCCTGGGTGCCAACGATTATGTAGTGAAGCCCTTTACTACCGAGCAGTTGCTCGAAGTAGTGAAAAAAGTGCTCTGATTTTTATGATACTTCATTTGACCTGCTATGTCTATGCCCGTAAAAGTATTGCTTGCCGACGACTCCAGCCTGATGCGCTTGGTGCTGAGCGATATTTTTGCACAGCAAGCAGGAGATTTTGTACTGCTTGATACTGCCCAAAATGGTAAAGAAGCCCTCGAAAAAACCTGCCAACTTCGTCCTGATATATTGCTTCTGGACTTGTTTATGCCCGACTACGACGGCGTATTTGCTATCGAGGAGGTGATGCGCACTTGCCCCACGCCGATATTGCTCCTTACGGGGGCTTCGCGCCAGCAAATGCCCTTGGTATTTGAGGGTCTGGAAAAAGGGGCATTCGACTTCTTGCTGAAGCCCTCGGATACTACGGGAGGCCTGCGTGAGATGGCACCTCAGCTTTTGGAAAAGGTGCGTCAAGTAGCCAATATCAATCTGCATCAACTCCAAAAAAGGGCGGGAACACTCAATCACCACCCGCATACTTTCGATGCATCGAATTATAAAGTAGTGCTGATAGGTGCTTCTACCGGAGGTACAGGGGCTATTGAAGAAATCCTCCGCACCTTGCCTGTCAATTTTCCCGTGCCCATTGTGATTGCCCAGCACATGCCCGCCGGCTTTATTCATTCCTTTGCCGACCGCTTAGACAAGCACTCGCCCCTCAAAGTAAAAGTAGCCCGCCAAGGTGAGCCATTGACCGAGGGTGTGGTGTATATCTTGTCCGGCGAGCACAACAGCACATTGCGTCGCGAAGGGCGAAAAGTATTATTTGACAGTACACCTCAACAATATGAAGCCTACAACCATCCTTCGGTAGATGCGCTTTTTTTGTCGGGGGCAGAAGCTTATGGCAGTGAGGCGATTGCTGTACTTTTGTCGGGAATGGGACGCGATGGGGTGCAAGGCATGGCCGCTTTGCAGCAAGCCAAAGCCCTGAATATTGCCCAAGACGAAGCCAGTTGTGTAATCTTCGGGATGCCCAAAGAGGCCATTCAGCAGGGCTTGGTGCAGCACGTAGTACCACTGCAAGAGATGGGCTTCTT
>DAIQNQ010000001.1:1398-5526 GCA_036788275.1 Thermonemataceae bacterium | reverse complement strand
TTGTAAGATATGACCAAGCGCTTATGAGAGAAGATGAATTGAAGGAATTGTTTTTGGCCGAAGCCCAAGAGCAGCAGGAGCAGCTCAACAGGCTCTTTACTGCCCTCGAAAAGCAGCCCCAAGACCAAAAGCTCATTGAGCAGATTTTCCGCATTACCCATACCCTCAAGGCCAATGCCGCGGGCTTGGGTTTTCAGGATTTGGCCGCTATGGCGCACCTTTTAGAGGATATTTTTAGTGCCGTAAAAGTTGGAAAAGTAGTAATAGACGAGGCCTTGTTCAACGACCTTTTCCGTGCCAACGACATGCAAATGGCCTTGATACAGCACATCCGTGATAGCAATAGCGAGAAGCCCAGATTTAGAGGTATCAAAACCAAATTGGAAGTTTTTCTTCGCAATCTCTACAAAAGAGAAGAGCCTCTGCCCGAAATTACCTCGCCCGAAACGGTAATTATCCCCGGAATGGCACCGGTGCCACATCAAGAAAAGAGCAAGGAAGAAGCACCGGAGGAAATAATTGTGAAAGAAGAAAGAAGCAAGGATACTGTCCCGCTTACAGACAGCATTACTTTTTCGGACAGCATCTATATTCCCATCAAAAAGCTCGACGACCTGATGAACTTGGTGGGAGAGCTGCTCATCGAGAAAGACCGCATTATCAACTTGGGCATTGGCCAAAAAATAGCCCAACGTAATGAATATACGCGTTTGCAGCGCATTACCTCCGACCTGCAATATGCTGTTATGGACGTACGCTTGGTACAAGTCGGCGTATTGTTCAATAAATTTCATCGTATCGTACGCGATGTGGCCAGCACCGAAGGCAAGCAGGTACACTTGATATTGGAAGGTACAGACAATGAGATAGACCGCAATATCTTGCAGATTATCAGCGATTCGCTGGTGCATCTGGTACGCAATGCCCTCAGCCACGGCATTGAGGCGGAAGATGAGCGCATCAAGCTGGGCAAGCCTGCCCGTGGTACGCTTGTGCTTTCGGCACAAAATATCAAAGAAGAAGTGCTGATTCGGGTGCAAGATGATGGCCGAGGCCTACAAATAGAAAATATCCGCAAAAAAGCCATCGAAAAAGGCTTTATGAGCGCCGAGGAGGCTGCCAAGGCCGATGAAGAAAGCCTGATTCAACTGATTTTTGAGGCAGGCTTCTCCAGCAAGTCCGAGGTTACGGATATTTCGGGCAGGGGCGTGGGCATGGATGTGGTGCGCAGGGCTGTGGATGCCATTGGCGGTAAAATAGACGTTCAGACAGTGCCCCTCCAAGGCACCACTATCACACTTACTCTTCCTTCTTCTATGGCAGTAAAAGGCGCTTTATTGTTTGGCTTGGGGCAACACACCTACGCCGTACCGCTCTCTTATACCAGTGCGGTTACTTCTTTTTACAAAAAAGACTTGCATCGTGTGAGCCAAGGCTTGGTGGCCGACTATTTGGGCAAAACCATCGGTATCGTATTTCTTAAAGACCTCTTCGCTCTCCGCAGTTTGCAAGATTTGCAGCAAGAAAGCGTATTGCAGCAGAGCTACGAGGGCTTATCGCCTGAACAAAAGCTGGATGTGGTATTGATTAGCTATAACCATCGAGAGATAGGCGTGGTGGTGGACAAGCTCTACCAGCAAAAAGAAATTGTAGAAAAACCCTTGGGTTATTTTTTCAAAAATAGTCCTTTTGTGAGTGGTGCTACTATCTTGGGCGACGGGCAGGTATGCTTGGTATTGGATGCGCCTTTTCTGATGAATACACTCTTCAAAACACAAAAAAATATACACGCAAGTTCATAAGGCAAAGCCTTGGGGATTGGAAGCCGGATAAATTTGAATATTTAGATATAATTTCCTACTTAAAAACACGAAATATGGCCGTACTCAACGATTATGAATTTGACATTACCCGCGAGCTTTTCAGTATTGCATTGGCCAATGCTGCCGATGCCTTTTCCAAAATGTCGAATGAAAAAGTAATGCTCAAAGGCTTTGAAGCACATTTTATAGAGGGTGAAAATATTCCTGCCTTGGTGGCTTCCTTTGCTTCCGACGAGTTTTATGTACTGGGCACAGAAATTAAAGGCAAGATGCGCGGCAAAACGTATTTTTTGTTGCAAAGGCAAGATATTCAAACCCTCTTCAAGATTTTTGCTCCGCCGGCAGTACATCAGATAGCCTCAGATGGCCAACTGAGCGATATTCAGCAAGATATTTTATTGGAATTAGACAATATCCTCTCGGCGGCAGTCGTAACCCAAATCGCCAATTTCTTGGAGGTGTTTATCTATGGCGACATCCCCAAATACCACCTCAAAGCCGCTGCCAGTCTGCAAACACAGTTGCTCCAAGATGTGGGTAGCTTGCGCACGGTGATGCACATTCGCACGCAGTTTCAGTCTTATCATACCAATATGAGTCCTTCTTTTTTGTGCTTTTTTGAAGATGAATTGGTGGCTGTCATCAGAGAGATGATTGCCACGAAGCAAGATAAAATTCTTCAAAAAATAAGAGCAAGCAAAGAAGGAAAATCGTAAATCAATTCTGAAAATCCTGAGAATCATTTTGATTTTTGTATAAATTTGAATGATTCATTTCATCGCACTATGGGAACTATTAAAACGCGCTTTTCGCTGGTCATTGTCTTACTGGTAGTTTTGGTATTTGGGAATATCGCTTATTTGTTGAGCAGCCCTCAAATCAACTATTGGTGGGTGGCAGGCGGTACAGTATTGTTTTTGGCTTTGCTTTTGGCTTTGTATTATTTTGTAGAACAAAGCCTGCTACTGCCTTTGGAGAAAATAAAGGCTTTCTCTGAAAATATTACTGAAAAGGCTGTGAAAGAAATCCTGACAGATGATTACCCCAAAGAAATAAGAGAAGTAATGGGACAGCTCCAACAAATTGCCCAAAACTTAGACGATGCCACACAGTTTGTGGTAGGTGTAGGCCGAGGCGACTTCCAGAGGGGCATTGGCAGCCTCCAAGAAAAGCAAGGCTTGGGCAGGGCGCTTATCGAAATGCGCGACCGCCTCCGCGTAATTGCCTCCGAAGAAGGCCAACGCAATTGGAGTATCAATGGCATTGCCAAATTCAGTAATCTGCTCCGCGATACCCAGCATTTAGACCCACAAGAGGCTTCTTTTGGCTTTATCAAAAACTTAGTGGAGTACCTCAAAGCCAACCAAGGAGCCGTGTATCTTATCGAAGATGCACAGCCCAAAGACAAATACATCTACATGGCTGCTGCTTATGCGTATTCGCGTCGCAAGCATCTTAAAAAACGCATCGAAATCGGGGAAGGCCTGATAGGGCGCTGCGTGGTAGAAGAAGATGTGATTTATATGGACGACCTGCCCTCCGACTACCTGATTATTACCTCCGGCTTGGGGCAGGCCACGCCCAAATCGCTGATTATCGCACCTATCATCGTCAATGAGCAAATCTTTGGGGCGGTAGAAATAGCCTCTTTTCAGCGTTTGCAAGAGTATGAGATAGATTTTGTGCGTACCATCTGCCAAAACTTTGCCGCCACACTCTCCGGTACGCGCAGCAACCTCCGCACCAAGCAGCTTTTGGGAGAGTCGCAGCGCATTACCAAAGAACTCCAAGAAAAAGAAGAAGCGCTCCAAAAAAGAACCGAAGAACTGGTAGCCGCGCAGCAACAACTCCAAGAGAAAATATTGGAGGTAGAAAAGGAGTCGGTACGCACCCGCTCTATCGTAGAGGCCATCAACAAAACCAATGCTTCGCTGGAGCTGGACTTGGAGGGGCGCATTACCGATGTAAACGACATCTACCTAAGCCTGATGGAATACTCAAGAGAAGAGCTGCTGGGCAAGCGCGAGCGCGAACTTATCTCCAAAGAAGAGGCCGAAAGCGGGCGCTATCAGGTGATGTGGGAGAGTATCACGGCGGGGGCTTTCAACTCCGGCGAGTTCAAGCGCCTCAGCAAGTCGGGCAAGGAGCTTTGGATTTCGGGTACTTACAGCCCCATCCTCGACCTGCATGGCAAGCCCTATAAAATTGTACAGTTTGCACAGTTTACTACCGAACAAAAAGAAAAAGAACTGGAGTATTCCAGCAAAGTAGCCGCCATCAATGAGAGTATCGCCTTGGTAGAGGC
>DAIQNQ010000001.1:0-1298 GCA_036788275.1 Thermonemataceae bacterium | reverse complement strand
ATCGCCGATTTGCTGGGCGAGGAGCCTGAGCAATCGCTTGGAGACTCTATTTTCGACAAAGCGATTTTTTCTGTTTCTGAAGAAAAATGGCATTTTGAAGAGCAGTTGCGCCGCCCCGAAGTAAGCCAAATGAAACTGCAAATAAAGCTTTCTGAGAGTAGTACGGCCACTTTCAATGTGCTGCTGGCTCCTTACTTCAAAGCGGCAGGCACGAAGCGCTTCGATATGTTTGTGTTTTTATTGAATTTGGAGCCGGCCACGGCCTAAAGCTATGAATGATGAAGAATTAGCAGCCATTAACAAGGCCATCTTGCAACGGTACGGCATGGACTTTGGCCAGTACGAGCAGCATTCGCTCAAGAGGCGTATGAGCAAGGCGATGCAGACCTTTGGCTTGGAAAATCCACTGGTACTTTGGCAAAAAATTCTCCAAGAGCCTACTTTTATTTATACATTGATTGACGAAATTACTGTAAACCTGACCGATTTGTTTCGTGATGCCAACTTCTGGATAGGCCTGCGCGAGCAAATATTGCCTGCTTTGGCAGCACAGCCCACCATTAGTATTTGGCATGCAGGCTGCTCTACGGGGCAGGAGGTGTATTCGATGGCGATTCTGCTCGAAGAGATGGGGCTGCTGCACAAAGCCCGTATCGTTGCTACCGACATTAGTAGCCAAGCCATTGCCACTGCCCGAAGTGCGGCCTACCCTGCTGCCGAAGTGGACCAATACAAGCGTAATTATTTGGCGATGGGCGGCGGCCAATCGCTTAGCAAATATTATGAAGCCGAAGGAGAACAGATTGTATTCAAGCATTTGCAGATTCCCTCCTTGCGTATCGAGCAGCACAACCTCGCCAGAGACCCTATGAATATGTCTTTTGACTTGATTTTTTGTCGAAATGTGATGATTTATTTTGATGATGCGCTCAAGTGGCAAGTGCTGCGGCGTTTTCATCAGGTATTGCAGCCCAATGGATTCCTGTTGGCGGGCTTTTTCGATGCTCTTCCCGAAGGCTATGAAGAGCTTTTTGAGCTTGCGCAGCCCAAACTAAAAATCTTCCGAAAGCAATAACAGCCTCAATTCCCCAAAAGACAAGCCCCACAGCCTGCTGAAAGAGGATTGTGGGGCTTGTACAAAGAAATATTGGCTGTCTATATTAACAGAGGCCTTTTTTTATAATTAGAGAATGGGCGTTTCTTCCTTGTTCTCTGTTTCTACTTTGGGCTTGTTGGTGCTGCCTGCGGGTCTGCCACGCTTGGGTTTTTCGGCGCTCACTTCGGCATTTTTGGTACTT